>NZ_JBFTRT010000287.1:0-9768 GCF_056399685.1 Pedobacter sp. 01N416 | reverse complement strand
TTATCGATCAGGGTAAAAAGAATATAGCCTTGGTTACCACTGATATAAATGTGGAACAAATTATAGAGCGATACGATGGTTATAAAAAAGCATTGGAAGATAATGGGATCGAATATAATGACAACCTGGTTTTAAAGATCCACTTTAACCAGGAAGAAGGCGAAACGATTGCTCAGATTCAAGAACTCTTCGAAAATAAAAAAATCGATGCAGTGTTATTTGCAACCAATTATTTAGCGATTAGTGGCTTAAAAGCGCTAAAACAAATCAATAAAAAAGTAGGAGATGATTTAGGAGTTATCGCATATGATGATCATGAAGCATTCGAACTGCACACCCCCCGTATTTCTGCTGTCCAACAACCCCTGGAAGAAATAGCTGAAACCATTATTAAACTCATTTTAAACCAACTTTCCTCAAAAGGTAAATCACCTGCTGAAGAGGTAATTATCCCCGCCCGTTTAGTCATTAGAGACTAGAAAAAAATCATCCCTCAYTCGATTGTAATATTTTTTTTACTTACTAAAACGTTTTATTATAATTTAAAATTGCTATAATTGATCTACTAAAACGTTTTAGCATAGCCGGACTAATTTTATGAGTATTACAGCAGTTCTCTACTGAATTTTAATGGATTGTATTAGCTACAGGGATAGATCTTCTCGTTGGGATTTTTTCTGTTTGTCCAATCAAATCTTCAAAACAATAAGATAATAGAAAACGTCAGACACTTAGCCTGTCTGGCCATCGCTTTCGCAGATAAATAATACCAGAAACAAAAACTAATCATTTATAATTAAAACAAAACCGTTAATGAAAATTAATTTACTCAAAATTACGGGACTGTCTGCTGCCATTGTGCTGCTAAATAGTCCGGCGTTTTCAATGAATTTGGAGTGGGAAGGTACCCGGAGGTTCTTGAATGATAACAAGCTCTATGGGCGGGTTCAGGCGCAAAAAAATGTTACCGGAACAGTGGTAGATGATAGTGGCCTGCCAGTTCCAGGTGCCAGTATCAAAAATCAAGCTACCGGTAGAACAACCCTTACCGATGCTAATGGAAAATTTGCTATCGAGGCCGATGCCGGGCAGGTGCTTCGTTTTACTTACGTTGGTTACGATACACAGGATATAACTGTTGGCCAATCGTCAGTTATCAATGTAAAATTTGCGGTATCAAAAAATACAAACCTACAGGAAGTAACTGTTGTTGCTGTTGGGTACGGCACCCAATTGCAAAAGGAGGTAACTTCAGCAGTTGCGCACGTTGGTGCTGAAGATTTCAGACAAAGTGGTTCAAGAAATGCATTAGACCTTATCCAAGGTAAGGTTGCTGGTTTAAACATCACACGTAGTGGTTCAAATCCAAACTCTGGTGTTAGTGTTCAGCTTCGTGGTGTAGTTACAGTAACGGGAAGCTCAAGTCCGTTATTTGTAATCGATGGAATTCCTGGCGGTAATCCAGATTTATTGCAACAAGATGATATCGAATCAATCGACGTTTTAAAGGATGGTTCTGCAGCTGCAATTTACGGTTCTAGTGCCAATGCAGGGGTAATTTTAATTACCACTAAAAAAGGTAAAGCCGGCCCTCCTCAATTCAACTATTCTGGTTACGCCAGAAAAGAATATTATAATCAATGGTTAGATTTCTTGTCGCCGGCAGATTATAAAGCGAAAATTGCCTCAGGCGAGATTAAACAACAAAATTTTGGAAGTGAAACTGATTTTGTTGACCAGTTAATCAATCATGATAACCTGACTCAAAACCACAACTTAAACTTTAGTGGTGGCACTGATAAAACGAGCTATAGAGCAAGTATTAACTATCGCGATTTACAAGGTATTGCAAAAGAAAATAGTCGCGAAGAATATACTTTAAGGTTTAACATTAACCAAACAGGTTTAGACAACAGATTAAAAATTCAGGCGAACCTGGTAACTAACTTTAACAAAGCCAACTTACTTGGTGGCGGCGGCTGGGAAAGTGAGCAAACCAAAAACCCTACTTTATCCAACTACAATCCAGACGGAACTTATCGTTTCGATTTAACCAGTACCAACGAGTTTGCCCGTTTGGCTCAAGAAACTTCTTACCGTAAACAACAAACCAGTTCTGCAGATATTAAAGCTGATTTAGACATTGTAAAAGGTTTAAAAGGTTCAATTTTTGGTTCTGTAACCCGCGATAACCGTAACGATGGGCAATACCGCCTTAAAGCAAGCGAAAACTCATTGGAAAATACAGATTTTCCAGGTGGTGGTTATGCTTATAAAGGTGATTATTTATCGCAGGCATGGGCTGTAGAGCCAACTTTGCAGTATAATACAACAATTGCATCGAAACACAATTTAACTGCTTTGGTAGGATATAGTTATCGTTATTTCATGGAGGAGAGCTCAAGTGCATCTAACCGTGGGTTTATAAACGACTTATTCCACGAGGATAACTTAGGCCAAGGTGCCGCTCTGGGTGTTGGTAAAGCTTCGATGAGCAGTGGTAAAAATGATAACACGTTAATCGCTTTCTTTGGTAGGATTAACTATAACTACGATGGTAAATATTTATTGACTGCTACTTTAAGAAGAGAGGGCTCATCTCGTTTCGGTGATAACAATAAATGGGGCAACTTCCCTGCAGTTTCAGGAGCCTGGAACATTACTCAGGAAGATTTCATGAAAAATATCACCTGGGTTAACAATTTAAAATTAAGGGTTGGTTATGGAGAGACAGGTAACAGTGGTTTTGCAAACAATGCATCAAGGGTAACTCTTGGTGGCGGTGGTAGATATTTATATCCGGACGGACAATATCTTGAAACTTATGGACCTAATAGAAATCCAAATCCAAACCTTAAATGGGAGACTAAAAAAGAAAGTAACATCGGTTTAGAGTTTAGCTTATTAAAAAGTAAACTATCCGGTACATTAGACCTATTTAAACGTACCACTAAAGATTTATTGGATACCTATACTTCTCCTCAACCTCCATTWGTTCAAAGCTCAATTTACACTAACGTAGGTACAATCTCTTCAAAAGGTATTGAGCTTGCATTAAGTTATGCTGCATTTAATACCAAAGATTTTAGCTGGGATATTGATGCAACAGCGAGCACACTAAAAAACACTTTGGATTCTTATTCAAATGATGAGTATAAAATTTTATACAAAACGTTTGGTGGAATTGGTGGTGCTGGTGCCTTAGGAGATGCTATTGTAACTTATGAAGGAGGTGCTTTAGGTGAATTCTGGGGCAAAAAATTCGCTGGTTTTACTGCTGATGGTAAATGGTTGTTCTACAACAGAAACGGCCAGGCTGTACCAAACGCACAGATCAATAACTCCAGAGATAAAAACGTAACAGATTTACAAATGATCGGGAATGCGATTCCTAAGTATTACGCATCAATGGCACATAATTTCAGATACAAGCAATTTGATTTACGTGTTTTCTTAAGAGGTAAGTTCGATTATGATATCTTAAACAGAAATGCACTTTCTTATGCAAATAAAACATGGTCTGGTAACTTATTGTCAAGTACTTTCGATAAATACAGCCAAATCAATGATACCTATATGTATTCTGACTACTATTTGGAAAAAGGAAGTTACGTTAAATTAGATGAAGTAACCATTGGTTATAATTTCAAATTAAAAACCAAATTAATTAGAAACATGCGTGTTTATGCAACTGGACAAAACTTAGCTACCATTACTGGTTACACAGGTAGCGATCCAGATTTCATTGCAGATACTGGTACTGGGCCAGGTGTAGATAACAGTGGTGCTTATCCAAGTACCCGTACTTTCTTGTTTGGATTAAATGTTGGATTTTAAAGATTAAAAAAATGAAAAATAAATCAATCATATGTAGTTTGCTCATAGGTACTTTGTTGCTTACAAATGCCTGCACCAAGTTAGATGAAAATGCTTATGATCAGCTATTGACAGATAACTTCTATAATAATAAAGCTGAGGTTTTATCGGCGGTTTTAAGGCCCTATACGCACGCAAACGCATGGGTTACCCCATCTGGTCAGGATGGCTGGTGGCGCTTAGCTGAACTTTCAGGAGATCAGTTAGCATGGCCAACAAAAGGACGTCATGGCGAAGATGGCGGTAAATGGAAAAGACTACATTACCATACCTGGACGACAGATGAAAGCGGAATTAACAACGCATGGTCTTTAATGTTTTGGGGCATGGGTTTATGTAATGACCCTATTGAGAATATCGAAAAACGTGATATTTCGCAAATGGGGATTACGCTAGWTGAAAAAGAAGCCTTTATTGCAGAATTGAAGCTATTAAGAGCATTTCATTATTTAAAATTAATGGACTTGTTCGGTAATATTCCTGTGGTTACACAAGTAGGTACTCCCGCAAAACCAGAAACAAAATCCCGTAAAGACGTATTCAATTTTATTGAATCAGAAATTAAAACAAACATTGATAAAGCGCCTAAATTATCGCGTGGTATGCTCGGCCGTATGAGCCAGGCAGGAGCTTATGCCATGTTGGTCGAACTTTATTTAAATGCTGAGGTTTGGACCGGTACACCACGCTGGGATGATTGTATTGCTGCTGCAAATAAACTGATAGCTGGAGATGGAGGTGCCCAAAATGGCACAATGGGATTAGATCCAAATATTACCGATCAGTTTAAAACCACAAACGACCTGTCTAAAGAAGTTATTTTCTCTATTGCTTATAATTATTCAATAGCTAACTTTCAACCATCTTGGCCGGGAGAGTTCTATCACTTTAAGCAACAACAGATTTATGGTGGTGGCAGAAACGGTAACGATGGTATTGTGTTAATCCCTGGCGTTTTTACTACCTACGAAGATGCTGACTTAAGAAAAAGAGGATGGCTTTTAGAAGGACCAATGTTTCAATTTGCTGCTCCAGCTGAACCAGTTCTGGCATCAGAAGAGTATAATGGATCGCAATTGACTTTTGTAGATAACATCCGTAAAAATAAAACGGGTTCTACAGTAAGTAATATGAGCGAAGGCGAAGAGAACTCAGGTGTCCGTTTTAACAAATATAAATTGGGTAACCAATTTGCGGGCCCTGGTGGTGTTCCGTCAATTGATCCGAATTACAACAATGGCGATTGGAATATCTATCGTTTAACGATGATTTATTTTGCTAAAGCAGAAGCGATTATGCGTAAAAATGGGGGCGTAGCTACAGCAGAAGCTGTTCAATTAATTAACGATTGTAAAAAACGTGCATTTAGTGAGGCAGATTTTGCCACCCGTGCCTACACTACAACAAGTTTAACTTTAGATGAGCTTTTGGCTGAAAGAGGCAGAGAATTTATTTTCGAAGGAATGAGGAGAGATGATTTAATCCGTTTTGGTAAATTTGCAACCGGTAGTTGGTGGGATCACACTGCATCTACCGCAACTAAAGCACTTTATCCAATTCCGCAAAGACAAAGAGATCTGAACGGAAATCTAACTCAAAATCCAGGCTACTAATTCGTAACCAAAAAAAGGTGTCCAAAATTGGGCACCTTTTTTGGTTATTTTTTGACCAAATCTTTGTAACCTATATGTTACGGATTTAAAGGGTAAAAGATGTACATTTTTTTACTAATATTGAATTAGTAAAACGTTTTACTTTAATCGACTACCAAGCACCAATAATCCATTTAATCTAGCGGTCATTTTTTCGTTTTTCTGTGATCAGAATTAGAAAGTTGAGCGATAAAATTAGGTAAAACGATTTATTAATGAACCAAATATTAATTTATGAGAAAACTTTCCTTAGTAGCACTTTGTCTTTTTTTTAATTTAATTACAAAAGCACAAGATAAAGCACCCGCTTATCCCTTAATTACACATGATGCATATTTCAGTATTTGGTCTTTCGGCGATGGGCTTAACCAATCGGTAACTAAACATTGGACAGGAAGAAATACTCCCTGCTGCCGATGCATTAAAATACCAGGCCAGCTACAGTTTCGACAAACCTGAAGCAGGTTGGGAAAATAACAGTTATAACGATAATAGCTGGAAAAAAGCCGAAGCCCCTTTTGGAGACGATAATTCTGCCAAAACAAAATGGAATAGCGATGATCTTTATTTTAGAAGGACCTTCGATGTAGACAATGTATCGGCCGCAAAAAAATACCTGAAACTCAATCACGATGATAATGTAATTGTTTATTTAAATGGGAAAGTAATTTATAAAAAGAATGGATGGGTTTCTGATTATATTTATGTGCCAATTGAAGTTGGGATTTTAAAAACAGGAAAAAATGTATTGGCCATACATTGTAAAAATACAGCCGGTGGCAGGCATTTAGATGCCGGGCTTGTAGAAGAAGCTGCAGACAATGTAAAAATTACTCCCGCCACTCAAACCAATGTATCCATTCAGGCTACCACTACCAAATATACTTTTAGCTGTGGCCATGTAGAACTACAGGTAGCTTTTACCTCTCCATTATTACTCAATGATATTAAAYTAACCGCCAGGCCAATCAGTTATATCAATTACACCGTAAAATCTACTGATGCCAAGCCGCATAGTGTTGATATTTTCTTTGGCGCATCATCAAACCTGGCTGTAAATACACCAAACCAAAGTGTATCGGCGTGGAAGCGTTCGAAAAACAATCTCTCCATCTTAAAAACAGGGACTGTAGAACAGCCAGTATTAAAGAAACGGGGCGATGATCTGCGTATCGATTGGGGCTATTTATATGTGGCCGTTCCCGCTAAGTTTAATGCCACTCAGTTTATAGCTACACAGAACGAAAGCTTAAAAAGTTTCGTCGATTCCAAATATCCAACACAAACACAGGTTTTAAATTCGAAAAACCTGAACCTAAGCAGTATTATTCCTTTCGGTTCGGTTTCTTCAAGCCCGGTAGATAAATATATGATGTTGGGCTATGATGACCTAAAATCGGTTGAATATTTTGGCGAAAAGCTACAGCCGGTTTGGCGACAGACTGGTTCACAGCAATTCGAAGATCAGCTGGCCGAGGCGAATACCCAATACCCTTCATTAAAAACCAAGTGTGCCATTTTTGATGCCAAACTATACGCCGATGCTGAAAAAGCAGGTGGCAAAGAATATGCAGATCTATGTAAACTGGCTTATAGGCAGGCTATTGCGGCGCACAAAATTGTATATGCACCAAATGGTGATATCCTGTTCCTATCGAAAGAAAATTTTAGTAATGGATCAATCAATACAGTGGATGTAACTTATCCATCAGCACCACAATTTTTAGTGTACAATCCCGAATTGCTAAAAGGAATGTTGAATGGCATTTTCTATTACTCAGAAAGCGGAAAATGGAAGAAACCATTTGCGGCACACGATTTAGGTACTTATCCTTTAGCCAACGGCCAAACCTATGGTGAAGATATGCCTGTAGAAGAAGCCGGTAATATGATCATCTTAACAGCTGCCATAACCAAAGCAGAGGGAAATGCAAAGTATGCCGAGAAACATTGGGAGGTAATGTCTGTATGGGCAAACTATCTGCTAAGAGAAGGTTTCGATCCGGCCAATCAATTATGTACGGACGATTTTGCTGGCCATTTGGCCCGGAATTCGAATTTATCGGTAAAAGCCATTGTAGCTTTAGGCGCTTATGCACAAATGGCGCAATTATTAGGCAAGGCCGATGTAGCTACAAAATATAGAACAGCTGCCTTACAGATGGCCCAGAACTGGATGAAACTTGCCGATGATGGCGATCATTACGCTTTAACTTTTAATGATAAAAATACCTGGAGCCAGAAGTACAACCTCGTTTGGGACAAACTTTTAAAACTTGATCTTTTTCCTAAAGAAGTATACAAAAAGGAAATCAACTTTTATTTAACCAAACAAAAAGATTTCGGATTACCGTTGGACAGCCGTAGAACTTACACCAAATCTGACTGGATTATGTGGACAGCTACCTTGGCTGATAACCAAGCCGATTTTCAAAAATTTGTAAGTCCGATATATCGTTTTGCAACCGAAACGGAGAGTAAGGTGCCATTGAGCGACTGGCATGAAACTACCAATGGGAAAATGACAGGCTTTCAGGCAAGAAGTGTTGTTGGCGGTTATTTCATCAAGATGTTAGCCGATAAATGGAATATTAAATAATCATATAATCAACGTTTGTAAGCTCATAACTGCGCTCACAAATGCAAATACACAGCCTGGTTTTGGTTATATCAGCTGGAAAGAATAAACACACAAACAAATGAAATTTAAATTAATCGCATCCATTTTATGCTGCCTTGCTGCCAAAGGTTTACTGGCGCAGCAGAAAGATTGGGTGCACTACGTTAACACACTTCAGGGCACAAATTCTAAGCACGAACTCACCAGGGGCAATACCTACCCAACAACGGCACTGCCATTTGGCATGCACACCTGGACACCCCAAACCGGTAGAAATGGCGATGGTTGGAAATATCAGTATTTTAAAGATAAAATCAGAGGTTTTCAGCAAGCGCATCAATGCAGTTCGTGGACGAGAGACTATGCGGTATTTTCTTTAATGCCAATGGTTGATGACCTGATAGTAAATGAAGATAAACGCGAAACTAAATTTAGTCATCAGGATGAGATTGCTAAACCAAACTATTATAAGGTAACATTCGAAAATGATATTACCACCGAAATTTCACCTTCAGAGCGTGGCGCACACCTCAGGTTCAGCTATCCAAAAGGCAAAAGAAGCTTTTTAATTTTAGACGGGTACAACAGATTAAGTGGTGTTCAGATCTATCCTAAAGAAAATAAAATAACGGGCTGGGTAAACAATGGCGAAGGTTTTAAAAGAGGTTGGAAAAGTTATTTCGTAATCCAGTTCGATCAACCGATTAAGTCTTACGGTACTTGGGAGAATAAACGTAATACCATTGCAAAAGATTCTATTTCAGCTGAAGGATTGGGAAAAGGTGCATTTGTACAGTTCGAATCTGGTACAAAGGTGCAGGTGAAAACTGCTTCATCTTATATCAGTTTACAACAAGCCGAACTCAATTTAAAAAGAGAACTGGGCAATGATAAGACCTTAGAAGATACCAAAGCCCATGCTGCTGCGGTGTGGAATAAATCGCTCGGTAAGATAGAAGTAGAAGGCGGATCTAAAGCAGATATGGAAACTTTTTATTCTTGCTTTTTTAGGGCAAGCCTGTTCTCCAGAAAGTTTTATGAAATAAATGAAGCCGGAAAACCATATTACTTTAGTCCGTATGACGGTAAAGTGCATGATGGATATATGTTTACCGATACGGGTTTCTGGGATACCTTCCGTGCGCAATTTCCACTAAACACACTGGTGCAACCAGAAATGCACGGTCGTTATATGCAGGCCATGCTCGATGCCTATGAGCAATGTGGTTGGTTGCCATCGTGGTCTTTTCCCAGCGAAGCTGGAAGTATGATTGGTAATCACGCTATTTCTTTGTTAACCGATGCCTGGGCAAAAGGAATCAGAACGTTCGATCCGAAAAAGGCGCTGGATGCTTATTATCACGAAGCGATGAATAAGGGGCCATGGGGTCCTGCAAATGGTAGGGATGGTGTAACAGAATATAACCAATTGGGTTATGTGCCTTATCCAAAATACAGAGAAGCTACAGCCAAAACACTAGAGTATGCCTACGATGACTATTGCGCTTACCATTTGGCAGAAATGATTGGAGATAAGCATTATATGAAGGTTTTTGAGAAACCCATGTTCAATTATAAAAATGTTTATGATCCTTCTACCCGTTTTATGAGGGGTAGGAA
>NZ_JBFTRT010000286.1:0-8489 GCF_056399685.1 Pedobacter sp. 01N416 | reverse complement strand
GTATGTGGACTGATTGTTTTCTTTAATCCGGTAGATATAGCCAGGCTTTTAATCAGGTTAAAAATCGAAATACGCGAAAGTTTAGCGCCAAAACGGTTTAAAAAGATGAAATCTTCATGCCCTTTTTTAATATTAGCATGTACACGTACTTCGTTGATGTAAATATCGAGCAGTTTTAAGGCTACGCTTCCAATGGGCACTAAACGTTCTTTATTTCCTTTTCCAATTACTTTTATAAATTCGATCTGTGGGAACACATTTGAGATCTTTAGTTCGGTTAATTCAGTTACACGCAAGCCGCAGCCATATAACACTTCCATAATAGCTTTATTACGCATGCCTTCAGGCTTTGAAGCATCTATGGCAGAAATAAGTTCATTAATCTCGTATATATTCAAAGTATCTGGTAATTTTCTGCTGAGTTTTGGTGCTTCGAGCAATGCTGTAGGATCAGTTGAAATTACATCTTCGAGCATTAAATAGGCAAAGAAAGCTTTTAATCCTGATATTACCCGGGCTTGTGTACTGGCTTGCATACCCAGTTCATTCAACCAAGAGATAAAGGATTTTAGATCAATGATGGTAATGTCAGTTAGTTTAGGCTCTTTGTTTAAAGATTGAAAATACTGGATCAATTTATCAATATCACTCAGATAGGCATCAACAGAATTACCAGATAACGACCGCTCTAACTTTAAATACGATTTAAATCCTTTAATATATGATGGCAAAAGCATGCTTTTATTTGAGATTTTTTATAACATTGCAACGTTACAACATTATATTATGAAAATACAAATTATTAACGGCCCAAACTTAAACTTATTAGGTGTACGCGAGCCATCTATTTACGGAAACACCAGTATTGAAGATTATATTAAAGAATTAAAAACGGTTTATCCGGATATAGAAATTGAATACTATCAGAGTAATGTTGAGGGCGAAATTATTAATAAATTGCATGAAGTTGGTTTTAGTTATGATGGGGTAGTGCTTAATGCAGGAGGTTACACCCATACCTCCGTTGCTATTGCTGATGCGATTGCAGCTATTAAAACCCCTGTGGTTGAGGTGCACATATCTAATATTTATGCCCGCGAAGAATATCGTCATGTCTCTTTAACCGGTAAAAACTGTCAAGGTGTTTTAACTGGCTTTGGCATAAAAGGTTATCGTTTAGCTATTGAAAGTTTGCTGATTTAATCTATTCTGATATTAATTCTGTCAGATGGCAACATCTGACAGCACTCCAATAAAAGTTCAAAAAGATTGGTCGTCATTCCCGTGCAGACGGGAATCTTAAAACTTATGCATTACGATTCCCAATCGGGTTGGGAATGACGATTCACGATTTACTTCAAGTTCGAAAAATATTTAATTTTCTTAATAAAAAATGCCCAAACAACGCTATTGTTATATACTCCAGCATGTTGGCTATACGCTTTTTGAACGGTTTTCCGCTTTTTGTTCGTTTTTGAAAGCGATTTAAGAAAATGCCAATGGCCTTTCGTAACTGCGATTGTAAATTTAGGTTTTCCGGTAAGCAAAAAGTGCCACCACGCAATAAAATCAATAAACATCCTGATTGTTATTCGGAAAACGGCATCACTGGCAGGTAGGTTTTTCTGCATGATGATGAGGTTGTTTCTGAAATTGAGATAAGTTTTAAAAGGATTCTCCGTCTGCAAAGTTCCACCGCCTACATGGTAAACTTCGGCGTCCGGACAGTACATAATTTTATAGTTCAGGTTCTTTAAACGCCAGCACAGATCTATCTCCTCCATATGAGCAAAAAGATCGGCATCTAAACCGCCCGCTTCTTGCCAGCATTTACTTTTAATAAAAAAAGCAGCTCCACTGGCCCAAAAAACTTCCGTTTTATCATTGTACTGGTCATTGTCAAACTCATACACATTAAACAGTCTGCCACGGCAGAAAGGAAAAGAATAGATGTCTAGATAACCTCCGGCAGCACCCGCATACTCGAATTGTTTCTTGTTTAACTGCCATTTAATTTTAGGCTGTGCTGCTGCGATCTGTGCATCGCTTTCCATTAAATCAATTACCGGCTTTATCCAATTAGGGGTTACCTCTACATCCGAATTGAGCAGGATAAAATAATCGGCCTCAACACGTTCTAAAACCTTGTTATAGCCCCCAGCAAAACCGTAATTCTGGTCGTTCTGGATAATTTTAACGCTAGGAAAGTTTTCTTGTAAAAACAAAACTGAATCATCGGTGGAAGCATTATCGCCCACAACAATTTGCAGATTATCATACTCAGAAAGCAAAATTCCGGGCAAAAACTGCTGTAAATATGCTTTTCCATTCCAGTTTAAAATTACAACGGCTACTGATGGGTTCATTCTTTTTATTCGGGTTTAAATTTCCAGCGTTTATGGCTCCAAAGCCAATATTGAGGCTGTTCTTTGATAATATTTTCTAAAAACTTAAAGTGCAGATTCGTAATCGCGTAGGGTCATTTTTATAGGTGGCCATGCCCCGTAAAGTTTGTCGCATGGCAATGAAAACATTACCATATTTTGTACGCATACAATCAAACCAGGTTTCAAAAATTTTATTTTTGATGGGTTTAAAAATCACCATGGTTTTGGCAGAAATACTAAGCCCTAAAGCTAATGTGCCCAATTCCCAGTTACCATAGTGGCCTGTACAAGCCAATATACTTTCTCCTGCCGCAAAATGGGTTTCGAGCTGCTCCAGTCCTGTAAACTTTACCCTTTTTAGCGTTTCAGCTTTTGAAATGCTGCTCATTTTAATAATTTCGAAAATAAGTTCAGCCAAATACAGGAAAAATTTTTTCTCAATAGCCTTAATTTCTACCGGAGATTTTTCGGGAAAAGAGTGGGTTAAATTCTGCCTGACAACTTTTTTTCTATAGCCTATTATGTAATAAAGCAGATAATATAGTAATCTTGCAAAAAAAAAGAGCAAAGATAAAGGCAGCAGCGATAACAGGTATAAAAAAAATACGCCAACGTGCGCAATCCCTCTTTTAATCATTATTTTTAAAACGTTTCAACTACAAACATAAATTTTCAAATGCAGAATACAGCTATACTTCCATTATTTTATCTTCCACCAGTAGGCTATTTTAGTTTATTACAAAAGCTGGAGGTAGATTTTTTAATCGAAAAACATGAACATTTAGCGAAGCAAACTTACCGCAACAGGGCCAGTATTTATTCTCCAAACGGAAAACTCGATATTACCGTTCCTGTGGTTAAAGGTTCAAAAACACACACGCAAATGAAGGATGTGCGGATTAGTTATGACTTTAAATGGCAACGTTTACATTGGTTGAGCTTAGAAAGTTGCTATAGAAGTTCGGCCTATTTTGAGTTTTATGAAGATGAACTTTCACGGTTCTATAATCAAAAATTTGAATTTCTTTTCGATTATAACCTCGAATTGGTAGAATGGCTCTCCAAAAAGTTAAAGCTCAATAAAAGCTTCGAAGTTACTACCGAATATTTTGATGATATTGCTCCTGAGCTGGATTTTCGTACCATTATGAACCCTAAAAAGGAGGACGATATTGTAAAAAATAAGCCATATTATCAGGTTTTTGAAGATAGACATCAATTTTTGCCCAACTTAAGTATTGTTGATTTGTTGTTTAACCAGGGTCCACAAGCCCGGCTATATTTATAATTATGGGAAAAAATAAGCCGCGTAACCGCCATAAGCACTATAAAGTTCCAGCCCCAGGTACCAGCCCGGGTTTATACACTATTGATGAAGATGCATTAAAGCCAATTATTGTACTTCATATTTATAACGATAAAAGTTATAAAAAAGTGGAATTGGAGAATATCAATAACATTGATAAACTGATTGAAAATAAAGATTTCTGCTATTGGTTTGACATTAAAGGATTAGCAGATCCTAATATATTCGAAACACTTTATTCAAAATTAGGTATCAGCAGGCTTGTATTAGAAGATATTACCAGTTCTTACCAGCGACCCAAGCTGGATGAATATGATAATGACAAGTACATTTTTGCAGTTAGCAGGCACCTGTTTTTAAATGAGGAGAATATTTTAAATAATGATCAGGTTTCTTTTATCCTGTCAGAACGTACATTGATTACCTTTCAGGAAACTTATGCCGATTGTTTTGAGCCCGTTAGGAAACGTTTGGAAATAGGGAAGGGAAACATTCGTATAGGTGGTATTAGTTACCTGATGTATGCCATTATGGACGTGATAGTGGATAATTATTTTTCCCTGTTAAATTTTTGGGGCGAAGAACTGGATACAATTGAAGATCGTTTATATGATCATCCTGACAGGAGAATCATGTACGATACACAGGCGATTAAAAGGTCATTGATCATGATCCGAAAAGTAGCCTGGCCGGAGCGGGATAAACTGAATGATATTATCCGTACCGATAGTCCATTAATATCAGATCTCACCAAAACCTACATGAAGGATGCCTACGATCATTGTATCCAGATCATTGACTTTATCGAATCATTAAAAGAGATTGCTTCAGCCAATATTGATATGAATTTATCCATTATCAGTAACCGGATGAACGAAATCATGAAGGTTTTGACCATCATTTCTTCCATATTTATTCCACTAACCTTTATTGCAGGTATTTACGGAATGAACTTTAGTAGGGAAGACCCAGCAACCGGAAAGATACTAAAAGACAATATGCCCGAATTATACGCCGAACATGGTTATTTGTACACCTGGATTGTAATGGCTATAATAGCGATTTTGCAGGTGATTTATTTTTGGCGCAAAGGTTGGTTTAAATAGTGTTTTGTATTTATACCAATTATTGGTATATTTAAGCTAAATATATAAAGTTATGGGACGAAATACATCAATACTACTAGGAGATCACTTCGATAATTTTATCAGCGAAAAAATCGCCTCTGGGAAATTTAGTTCAGCCAGTGAGGTAATTAGAACAAGTTTAAGGCTATTAGAGGAAGAAGAGAAGCAAATCGAATTGCTGCGTGAAGCGCTAAAAATAGGAGAGGCAAGTGGGTTCGTGAAGAATTTCGACCCTGTAAAACATTTGCAGGAGTTGCACCGCAAGCATTTATAATGGTTACCTACCGTATCAGTGAACCTGCGCAGACAGATCTGGAAGATATTTGGTTATATACATTTAAGAATTGGTCTAAAGATCAAGCAGATAGATACTACGGTTTATTACTCAGTGAGTGTGAATATATATCAAACCATTTTGAATATGGAAAGATAATGGATCATATATTAAAGGGGTATAGGTGTTCGGCGGTTAAATCGCATCTAATATTCTATAAACTGGGAGCGGATGGCTTAGTGGAAATAATCAGAATATTACATCAAATGACTAACATTAAAAGTCACTTATTGTAAAAATCAATTTTTAATATTTGTAGCTTTAGGGCGTTTTTGGTTAGGTTATAGATGCAGTCATTCGAAATAGATAAAAGCGACGTACTCAAGGTTAAAAATGCAATTTTAGCTGGTGATGAAACTTTAAAAGTAGTTTTAGAGGAGTACCATGCCTCAGAAATCGCGATTTTGTTTGAGCGTTTAGATAAATCCGAACAGCGGCATATTATCAACCTGCTTCCGGCAGAAATAGCTTCAGAGATTATTTCTGAGATGGATGAAGAATCCCATCCGGAAGATTTACTTTTTGAGCTCCATCCCGATAAACGTACGGAGATTGTTGAAGAACTGGATTATGATGATGCGACCGACATCATTTCCCAACTGGAGGATCATGAGCAGAAAGAGATTTTAGAAGACCTTACCGAAGATCATGCCTCAGAAATCCGGAACCTTTTAACTTACGACGAAAAAACCGCGGGTGGTTTGATGAATACGGAGCTGATCTGTGTAAACATCAACCTCACTAAAAAAGATGCAATCGACGAGATCATCCGGCAGAGTGAAGAAATGGAGGAGTTTTACACCATTTATGTAGTGGATGATGAGGAGATTTTTAAAGGTATTGTTTCATTAAAAGACATTATTAAAGCAAAACACAATGCCAAAATAACCGAATTGGTTAAAATAGATGCAGTTTATGTGCATCCCGATACCGATCAGGAAGAAGTGGCGAACCTAATTTCACAATATAACTTAACCAGTATTCCAGTAATAGATGATCACCAGAAATTACTCGGTAGGGTAACATTCGATGATGTGATCGATGTAATGGAGGCTGAAAGTACCGAAGATATCTTGAAAATTTCGGGGGTATCAGAAGATGAAGAATTGAGCGGTAACTGGGTAGAAGCGGTAAAATCGCGTTTGCCATGGTTAATTATCAACCTCGGTACAGCATTTTTAGCTTCATCTGTAGTACGTTATTTTGATCCAACCATTAAGTTAATTCCTTCCTTAGCGGCCTACATGACCATTATTGCGGGGATGGGTGGAAATGCAGCTACCCAGGCACTTGCCGTAACCGTTAGGCGTATTTCACTTTACGACTTGACTGATAAACAGGCCTATCGTACCGTTTTAAAAGAATTTACCGTAGGCTTAATAAATGGTGCATCCAATGGATTAATCGTATTTATTTTTGCTTACTTTTTTGATGGAAACCCAATGCTTGGATTGGTTATCTTCCTGGCTATGACGGGCAATCTGGTAATTGCAGGCATCACGGGTGCTGGTATTCCATTAATTTTAAAACGGGTAGGTATCGATCCTGCCATTGCATCATCTATAATTATTACTACTTTTACCGACGTTTTTGGTTTCCTATTAATTTTAGGATTGGCCAGCAAACTTTTACTATAATCAGGATTTACTTGATTTTAGGATTTCAAGATTTAAAACTTGCAAAACTAAATTGAGCGCCTGTTAATTTAACTTAGACTACAAACTTTAAATCTGTAAAATCTGATCCCGATGCAAAAAACAAGACACGATTGGACAAAAGAAGAAATACAAGAAATTTATAACAGACCATTTTTAGATCTGGTTTACGAAGCCGCAAGCATCCACAGAGAAAATAAAGATTACAATGAAGTTCAGGTAAGTTCATTAATCTCGATCAAAACTGGAGGTTGTGCTGAAGACTGTTCATATTGCCCACAGGCAGCCCGCTACCATACCGAATTAGAAGTTCAACCATTGATGCAGGTTAGCCAAGTGGTTAGCGCCGCAGTTAAGGCAAAAGAGGGGGGGGCATCACGTTTATGTATGGGAGCCGCATGGCGCGAAGTACGTGATAACCGCGATTTTGACCGTGTAATTGAAATGGTGAAAGCCGTGAATGATATGGATATGGAAGTTTGCTGTACTTTAGGTATGCTTACCGAAAACCAGGCACAACGTTTAGCTGATGCTGGTTTATATGCATATAACCATAACATCGATACCTCTGAAGATGATTACAAACGTATTATTTCGACCAGAACTTACGATGATCGATTAAATACCATTAAAAATGTTCGTAAAGCCAAATTAACGGTATGTAGTGGTGGTATTATTGGTTTAGGCGAAACGGTAGAAGACCGTGTTTCAATGTTGCAGACTTTATCAAACATGGAAAAACATCCTGAATCAGTTCCCGTTAATGCTTTAGTGCCCGTAAAAGGTACTCCTTTAGAAAATCAGCCCCGTGTTCCAATCTGGGATATGGTAAGAATGATTGCTACAGCACGAATCGTAATGCCAAACTCGGTGGTGCGTTTATCAGCCGGTAGAAACGAAATGAGTACGCTAGAACAAGCTTTTTGCTTTATGGCAGGGGCAAGCTCTATTTTTGCAGGCGATAAATTATTAACCACACCAAATCCTGCATTTGTTGATGATATGGCCATGTTTGAATTACTGGGACTAAAAACCCGCGACGCCTTTAAAAATGGCAGACCAGCAAATACAAGAATTGAACAGGAAGCTATTTAATCAAAAAATATAAACTGATATCCGTGGTGTCAATTGTTTCCAACTGACACAAAGATAAGTTTCGATTCTTAAGTACTGTAAATAAAAAAGTCCCGACTAAAATCGGGACTTTTTTATAGCGGTATCATATATTTCTATCTGACACCAAGTTGAATCCTATTTTAATGTGAGATGGTAACATCTGACATCCCGGTATCCGGCTTCGCTTTAAACTGCGGTTACCCTTACCTCAATATTTCCTCTGGTTGCTTTAGAATACGGACATGCCCTATGCGCTTTATCAGCCAAGGCCTGTGCTTCCTCATGCGAAATCCCTGGAATATGTACATCCAGGTCTGCAGAGAGAACAAATGCATTACCATCTTTATTAAAAGAAACCAATACTTTTACATTTGCTTCACTAATATCAACACCTTCTCGCTCCGCTACACCACCTAAGGCTCCCAAATAGCATGGCCCCCAGGCAGCAGCAAACAATTCTTCTGGGTTTGTGGCGCCTCCTTGACCGCCAAGCTCTTTTGGCTTTCTTAAATCGAAATCTAAAATTCCATCACTCGATTTAATGTGTCCGTCTCGTCCTCCAGT
>NZ_JBFTRT010000285.1:0-6043 GCF_056399685.1 Pedobacter sp. 01N416 | reverse complement strand
AACCAAGGTTCAGTTGTTAGACCGTTTTGTAAATACCTTATATAAAGGATCCGCTTCGCAGTTAATGATGCAGCTTCTGGGTAACGAAAAAACCTCTAAACAGGAAATAGAAGAGATAAAGCGGCTATTGGATAGCATGGAATAATTAATAATAACAGATTCTAAAGAACCACAATGATGGAATTTAAGTTAATTAACCTTTTACCCGAAAACTGGCTTCATGCCCTTGGTGCTACTTTATTCCACTCACTATGGCTTGGGGTAATATTGGCCTTGCTTGCTGGTTTGGTGATGTTTACTACCCGAAAAGCTAGCGCGGCAATGCGTTATAACCTCCTCACCATATGTTTGGCCTTGTTTGTTGTGGCTATATTCTTCACCTTTTACAAAGAACTGCAAAAGCCTATAGGTTCTATAGCCAGCCAGGTGGCGATTAATCTCCCAAGTGGGGCTACCGATCAACCTGTAATTGCAAACGTTCAGCATGATATGTATTCGGGACTGAACAAAATTCTTTCTCTATGGAACGCCTATGCATATCAGATTGTACTGATCTGGTTTTTAATTATATGCGGAAAAAGTGTTCAGTTAGTGGTAGGTTTAAATGGTGTATATCATTTGCGTAAACATAAAACCTATGCTGCAGGTAAACAGTGGGATGAAAAGTTAGCTATGTTGGCCGAAAAATTAGGTTTAAGTCAACCGGTTAAAATCATGCAATCAGGTATTGCGCAGGCGCCAATGGTTGTGGGGCATTTTAAACCCTTAATTCTGATCCCATTAGGTTTGCTTACCGGCCTGTCAAATGCAGAAGTTGAGGCTATTCTTTCTCACGAACTGGCCCACATTAAACGTAAAGATTACCTGGTAAACCTATTGCAAAGTTTTATCGAAATTGTTTTCTTCTTTAACCCAGCGGTACTTTGGGTATCACAATTAATAAAAACAGAACGCGAACATTGCTGTGATGATTTGGCCATTGCCTGTGTAAGCGATCGCAAAAACTACGTTCAGGCCCTCATATTCTGCCAGGAGTTTAAGCAGCGTGCACCTGCTTATGCCATGGCGATAACGGGTAAGAAAGGTAGCCTGCTGCATAGAGCAAGCAGGATGTTATTCAACACCAATTCAACTTTAAACAAAATGGAAAAGACAATATTAACCATCGCCCTGGTATCGGTTGTGATTTGCAGTGCTGCGTTCAAGAGCGTGGGCAATGCAAAAACAGTTACCAGAAAAAAAATATCCACTTCAATACAGGTTTTACAGGATACAGCGAAAAAATCTAAACCTGTTGAAGGGAAATCTGCCGATCAATTAGAAAAGGAAATCAATTCGAAAATGGATCGTCAATTGAAACAGTTAAACGAAAAACGCAAAAACAGCGAAACGGATGAAGATGTAAAGGCAAGAATTGCCGATCAGCAAGCCAGAAAAGACGATGCTGGAAAGGCAATAGCGGATGAGCGAATGCGGAATGAAGATGCTAAAGCAAGAATAGCCGATGAAAAACTCCGTATCGCAGACGAGAAACTTGCAAAAGAAGATGCTAAATTAGCCAAGGAAGACGCCAAATGGGCAAAAGAAGATGCCAATTGGACAAAAGAGGTTGATAAATGGGCAAAGGAAGACGCTAAATGGACCCAGGATGATAAAGAGAGTAGAGGAAACCGTGCACCAAGATCGCCACGTCCACCACGCCCACCTAGAGCACCAAGGGCACCCCGCGCTGCGTATGCTGTACCGCCGGCACCACCGTTGCCTTCGGTTCCGTCAGCTCCAACCAATCCACCAGTTCCACCTACGCCTCCAACGCCCCCTGTATATAACCCAAAAACAAGTACGAGAACAGGCGTACAGCGAACGGTTACTTCGAAAACTGTAGCCAACGGAGATGGTCACGATTATACCAACGAAATCAATCAGCAATTGATGAAAGACGGCATTATTACCAGTACCAATAAATTGTCGTACAAACTCAATAAAGACGATTTAATTGTAAATGGCGTAAAACAAAATGCTGATGTGCAGAAAAAATACAAGCAAAGATTTTTGAAAAATGAAAATCATTCGCTGATGTATAATTTCCTGATCGAAAACAATAAAAACTAAGTTCTAAAAGCGCTAACCCAATTCACATCATGAAATTTAAGCTCATGGCTTTTTTAGCCGTATGGATGAATATTGCCCTTACCTTTGCTCAAGCCCAAACTCTTCAATCCAGAATTTACGGTCGTGTATTGGATGCCGATGGGAAAAATATAGAATTTGCCACAGCTGCACTGCTTAAAGATTCGGTGTTGGTTAAAACAACCTTCACTGAAAAGGATGGACTGTTTAGCTTTGATAAACTTAGCTATGGAAAATACCTCATCAAGGTATCGGTTGTAGGTTCACCTATTTATCAAACCGATACCTTGATTTTAACTGCCAATCGCGCTGTGATCAATTTGGCCGACATCAAGATCAGAGCTGGAGCAACCAATTTAAAAGAGGTGAATATTTCGGTTCAGAAAGCTTTTGTAGAGCGGAAAATAGATCGTACTGTTGTCAATGTTGATGCTTTGATCTCCAATGCAGGCACAACCGCACTGGATGTGCTAAGCAAATCGCCAGGGGTAAATGTAGATCAGAATGGGGTAATCTCGCTCAAAGGCAAGAGTGGGGTGGCTATTTTTATTGATGATAAACCAACCTATTTATCGGGTGCCGATCTGGATAATTACCTGCGTTCGCTGCCTTCCTCTTCGCTTGATCAGATTGAGCTGATGACCAATCCACCTGCCAAGTACGATGCTGCTGGCAATGGAGGTGTAATTAATATCAAAACCAAGAAAACCAAAATCGCTGGGTTTAATGGAGGGATTAACCTGAGCTTAAATCAAGGCGAATTAAGTCGCTCGAACAACAGTTTCAACTTTAATTACCGTAAGGATAAGATCAACGTTTTTGGTAACCTGAGTTATAATTTAAATAACAGTTTTACCGATCTTGATCTGAACAGGAAATATAAAAATGATGATGGTAGTGCCAAATCCTACTTCAATCAAAATTCTTATTTCCGCAGGCATGGCAATACCTTTAATTTGAAAACAGGACTTGATTATTATGCATCAGACCGCACAACCTGGGGCGTGGTACTTACCGGAATGAACCGGATTTCGAAACAGGTAAACAACAATACGAGTAATTTATCCAATGCTTCTATGCAATTGGATTCGGTCATCAGGGCTGAAAATATCGATCAGATCAAATACCAGAATGCGGGTGTAAATTTAAATTACAGGCACAAATTTAAGCAGGCAGGACGAGAATTGACTTTTGATGCTGATTATCTGCTTTACCGGAATCAAACCGATCAAACTTACTACAACTTCAGTTATCTGCCCAGTGGAGCCTTAAAATACCAGGATATTTTAACAGGTAACCTGCCTTCAAATATTGATATCTATACCGCTAAAGCTGATTATTCACATCCACTGGAAAATAAATGGAAGCTTGATGCGGGTGTTAAAACCGCTTATACCAAAACCGATAATATTGCGGATTACTTTAATACGGCAAACGGGAAAACCAATGCCGATTATGAAAAGAGCAATCACTTTTTATATGAAGAAAACATCAATGCGGTTTACCTGAACATGAGCCGGGAAGGAAAGCGGTTTTCGCTTCAGGCTGGCTTGAGGTATGAAAACACGGTTTCTAACGGACATCAATTGGGCAATCTGATCAAACCCGATTCGAGTTTTAAAAGAACCTATAACAGTTTATTTCCAACGCTTTATTTCTCCTATAAACTCGATACTGCAGGAAACAATCAACTGGGACTGAATTATGGAAGAAGGATCGATCGTCCCTATTATCAGGACCTTAATCCATTCTTTTCTCCTCTGGATAAGTTTACCTATTATGTTGGTAATCCTTTTTTAAAGCCTTCTTTTACGCAAAGTATCGAACTGTCGCATACATATAAAAGTAAGATTACCACAACTTTTGGTTACAGCTGGGTGCGGGACGAGGTTAACGAAACCATAGAAATTTTAAATGGCACCTATTACAGCAGACCAGCAAATGTGGGCAAAACAAGAGTGGCCAATGTTTCGGTAAATGCAGAGATCGACCTCACCAAATGGGTTAAGCTGAATGCTTATGTTGAGTATGCAAAAATAGTTTCAAAAACAGATTTCTACACAGGTTTTTTGGTTACCAATGGAAGTTATTTAAGAGCAAATCCGAATTTGCTGTTCAAAATCAGTCCGACCTGGAATGCAGAGGTAAATATGCGTTACCAAAGTAAACTATCTAATGTACAGTTTTTATTGGGTGAAGTACATGAGTTCGGTGCAGCGGTGCAGAAAAAACTTTCAGCAAAAAGTACGTTGAAATTAACCGCTAACGACATTTTCAGAACCCGTATTTATAATGGTATAATCAATAATCTGGCAAACACAGAAGCAAACTGGGTTAACCGTCAGGATTCGAGGTCGGTTCTGGTGAGTTATAGTTACCGTTTTGGTAAAGCTTTTTCTTCGCCAGCTAAACACGAGTCTTCTGGTGCCGATGCAGAAAAGAACAGGGTGAAGAATTAATGGAACAATTCGTCATCCCGACTGGTGCACAGCGAAATGGAGGGATCTATAGAATTGATCATTTTTTGAAAAGCAGTGCCTGTAGTGCTTCGGTTCCACTAGTGCCGCCCTTTGCTTAATTCCTTTGAATCCCGATGTAAAACCGGGAGGGATAACGCTATTGGTCGGGTTTAATTTACCCTGGATAAAAGCAGGAATTAAGGTTTCGAAATGAGATCCCGTTGCTATTACTTAGAAGCTGTAGCAGTTGCTTTATAAAATAATAGGTTTAACTATCTACAATTTGTTTATTTAAATGCTTTTATAGCTGGTTCTCATTATTTGAGTATTTCTTTGATAATACCCTACTAAAAATATAGATTTGATTTTTAATGTTCAAAATCATAATTAATGAAAAAAGGTCTTTTACTCCTGGCATTATCAATTTTCTCCTTTTATTCAATTGCCCAGCAAAAACCCAATATACTGATTATCAATATTGATGACATGGGCTGGAAAGATACCGGATTTATGGGGTCTAAATTTTATCAAACGCCGGTAATAGATGCATTAGTAAAAGAAGGATTAATATTTACCAATGGTTATGCTTCGGCATCTAACTGTGCACCAAGCCGGGCAAGCATGTTAACTGGTTTATGGCAAAGCCGACATGGTATTTATACAGTTGGCACATCAGAACGCGGTCAAAGTAAAGACAGGAAGTTAATTCCCGTTAAAAACAAAGAGACCCTTGATCCCAGGTTTAAAATTCTTCCCCAAGTATTAAAAGAAAACGGCTATAGCACTTGCATTGCGGGTAAATGGCACATGAGCGATAATCCATTACCTTATGGCTTCGATTACAATATTGGTGGCTCACATGTGGGTGCGCCAGCAAGTTATTATCCACCTTACAAAAATATAGAACTTGATGGCCCAAATGATAAATACCTAACCGATTTAATTGTAGATAAGACTGTTGATTACCTTAAAAAATTAGATCGGACCAAACCTTTCTTTTTGTACTATGCCACGTATGCTGTACATAGCCCGATCCAGAAGGTTGACAGTTTGTTGTACAAATTTGCCAATAAGAGCGATGATGAACAGACCAATAAAGCCTATGCTACAATGGTGAATAACGAAGATCGAAATATCGGAATCTTATTAAAAGCGTTAAAAGATCAAGGCGTTCTTGATAATACCTTTATCATTTTTACTTCGGATAATGGCGGGTTTAATCAAGTTACCTTTCAGCATCCTTTAAGAGCTGGCAAAGGTAGTTATTTTGAAGGTGGTACCCGTGTGCCCTTGGCTTTTATCTGGAAAGGAAAGATAAAACCCGCATCAAAATCTGATTTGCCGGTAAGCAATTTAGACTTTTATCCGACGCTGATGGAACTGGCAGGGATAAAGAAATACCCACCACTCGATGGCAATAGCATTTATAACTATCTGCATTTATAACTATCTGC
>NZ_JBFTRT010000284.1:0-6869 GCF_056399685.1 Pedobacter sp. 01N416 | reverse complement strand
CGGTTAAAGCGGATAATGAATAGCAAGAAAAAAGATGATATTAAAGAAAAGCCAGCCGTAATCAGGTACCTGGTTTATACACATGGATTAAAAACGCTGCAACCTTTTACGAAAAAAGATCTCAGTAAAATTGAGGAAAAGATAGATGGCGCAAATAACTACCGTTATAGCATGCGGATTGATAAGGTAGATACAGCATTGGCAATTTTTAAGATTAAAGACGATTTGGTATATGACCAGGGTGTGAATATTACCCTTCAAAATGATGAAAACCAGGTTTTAAACATTAAGGGCTATGATTACCTGATCGAGCTAAGCGGGTATCCAGAGGAAAAAGTTACACGGCTTTACAGTACTGATTTAACAACAAATAAAATCGGATCAAAAATTTCGTTATTGGTTAACAATCAGCCAGCGCTGCATATCGATTTAAAAGAATTATTTGCTCAGGCCACTAAAGCATATAAAAACGGGACTTTAGAAGCTTCGAATAAAAAACAGGAATACTTGTACCCAGCAAAGCTGATGAGCATATCTAAAAATATTAATGGATATAACTATACCATTGTGGTTACTTCATTAGAGGGCACATTTTACGAAAATGATCATAATGATAATTCATGGTTTGAGGCAAAAAGTTATCTGCTCATTAAAAAACTTTAAGTTAACCTATTTCTTAGTAAATGGCCGATCGTTAAACAGATCGGCCGTTTTTGGCTGTAGGTGTTTCTAAAAATCAACACCATTTCGTATAGGTTTACCGCGTTAAGATCGCTTTTACAAATCAAATTTTATCCCCTGTGCTAAAGGCAGCGTGTTCGAATAATTGATGGTATTGGTTTGTCTGCGCATATAAGCTCTCCATGCATCCGATCCGCTTTCCCTGCCACCACCTGTTTCTTTTTCTCCACCAAAAGCACCGCCAATTTCTGCGCCCGAAGTACCAATATTTACATTGGCTATGCCACAGTCAGAGCCTTTAGCCGATAAGAATTGCTCTGCCTCTCTTAAATTCAAAGTCATAATGGCCGATGATAATCCTTGCGGAACGGCATTTTGCAAAGCAATGGCCTCATCTAATGTTTTGTATTTAATCAGATATAAAATCGGCGCAAATGTTTCGTGCTGAACAATCTTAAAATCATTCTGAACTTCGGCAATACATGGTTTTACATAACACCCACTTGTATAGGCATTGCCCGATAAAACGCCGCCCTCTACCACAAAATTGCCACCCTCTTCCTTACATTTTGTAATCGAAGCTAAGTATGCTGCAACCGCATCGGTATCAATCAGCGGTCCCACATGGTTATTTTGATCTAAGGGATCTCCAATACGCAACTGTTCGTAAGCTTTAACCAGTTTAGCGGTAAAAGCATCATATACACTTTCGTGGATAATTAGTCTCCTGGTAGAGGTACAACGCTGGCCTGCGGTACCAACAGCACCGAATACCGCCCCAATTAAACTCATATCTAAATCAGCATGTTCTGAAATGATAATGGCATTATTACCACCAAGTTCAAGCAAACTTTTTCCTAACCTTGCGCCTACTGCAGCGCCAACTGCTTTACCCATACGCGTAGATCCGGTGGCAGAAATTAAAGGGATGCGGCCATCATTTGTCATGAGTTCGCCAACTTCCCTATCGCCTAAAACCAGGTTGCAAACCCCTTCGGCTATATCGTTATCTTTAAAAACCTTTGCAATAATATGTTGACAGGCGATTGCGGTTAGCGGTGTCTTTTCCGATGGTTTCCAGATGCAAACATTGCCACAAACCAGGGCCAGGGCGGTATTCCAGCTCCAAACTGCTACCGGGAAATTAAAGGCAGAAATGATTCCTACAATGCCCAGTGGATGCCATTGCTCGTACATGCGGTGGCTTGGGCGTTCACTGTGCATGGTTAAGCCATAAAGCTGCCTGGATAAACCCACTGCAAAATCACAGATATCGATCATTTCCTGCACTTCACCAAACCCTTCCTGTAAACTTTTCCCCATCTCGTAAGAAACCAGAGTGCCCAATGCGTCCTTATTTTCGCGTAGTGCATCACCAAACTGGCGCACAATTTCTCCTCTTTTTGGAGCCGGAACCGTACGCCATGCTGTAAATGCTTCCTGCGCTTTAAGTACAACAGCGTCATAATCAGCAGCACTGGCAACCTTAGCCGAAGCAATCAGTTTGCCATCAACAGGAGAAAAACTTTCTAATGTATTTACATTAAGTTCGCCGCCCCAATTGCTGCCTGTACTATAGGCGGCGTTGCTCGCATTAATCCCCAGTTTGTTTAAAATGGATTGAATATCTGTAGTCATATATCTAACGATTTACACAAAAAAACAAAAAATTAGCTGAAAGGAGGTCAAATTCTACGCTTTAAATTATTTCCATAATCAATATCTTCCTTTAAGCATAACCAGGTGTAAATAAGGCTATAAATTTGTGTTTTTTGCTTTGCAATATAAATAGCGTAGTTTTCCAAAAGAATAATGATATCAAATTAGACTTCAGTTGTTATAAAATAGAAAGATGAAAATAAAATTATTACTCGTTGCTTTTTTAGGGTTCAGTATTACCCTTTCGGCACAAACAAAAAAGGCGACTAACTCGCTCTTGTGGGAAATTTCTGGTAATGGACTAAAAAAGCCATCCTATCTATTTGGCACCCATCATTTAATAGGGGCTAAATTTGCAGATACGATGAAGGTTCTGCAGGAAAAGTTTAAAGCTACAGACGCAGTAGTGGGCGAAATTGTAATGGATAGTACTATGCAAACTAAAATGGCACCTTTTTTAGTGATGAAAAATAATACACTGGATAGTTTATTAACAATGTCAGAATATAAGGAAGTAGAAGATTATTTCAAAAGCAAACAACCAGGTTTTGAATTAAAGCAACTGAACAATTTCAAGCCCGCAGTGGTAGCAATAACAATGATCCTTTTTGAGAACCCACATATGTTAAAAGATATAGGTAAAGGTATGGATGAGAGCTTTCAGAAATATGCCAAAAAAAATGGAAAATCTTTATATGGTTTGGAAACAGCCGAATATCAGGGGGCACTTTTATTTGATAGTGATCTGCAAAAACAAAAGAAAGCATTGCTAAAATCGATCCGAGAAGTAGATAAAAGCAAACAAAAAATGGAGGAACTGAAAACTTATTACATCACTCAGGATATAGACAAATTAACTGAACTCTTTAAAAATCAAGACAAGGAAAACAAAGAATTTATGACCGAGCTCTTAAAAAACCGAAATAAAAGATGGTTAGATCAGCTGCCAGCCCTAATGCAGAAGCAATCGTTATTTATTGTGGTTGGAGCGGGACATTTAGTTGGTGCTGAAGGTTTAATAAAAGGGTTGCAGCTTAAAGGTTACATTTTAAAGCCCGTAGCAACTAATTAATATTTCAATGTGTTTGTAAAAAACAAAAGAAAGGGAGCTACATTTGCGTTTTTACTTTAACACAAACATCAGTGTTCAAAATAAAACTAATTTGTAGAAACATAAAAATGAATAAAAAAATTATTGCCTGTGGTGTGATGCTGGCTTCTGCTTTTACGGCTAATCCACTTTTTGCACAGGATCAGCCCGTAGAAAAATCGAACAACTTAAATGTTTACCGTGTAACTGCAACTAAAGTTAACGATCTGGTTCATACCAAACTCGATGTATCTTTTGATTATGCAAAGCGATACCTATACGGTAAAGAGTGGGTTACTTTAAAACCTCATTTTTATGCTACCGACTCTTTAACCCTCGATGCGCAGGGAATGGATATTAAAACCATTGCATTGGTTGGCGCAAAAGGAAATACCCCGCTTAAATATGTCTATAAAGATAATAAGCTTTATATCACCCTAAATAAAAAGTACACCAATACCGAAAAGTATACAGTGTATATTGCTTACACCGCTAAACCCGATGAATTGAAAGTAAAGGGGAGTGCTGCCATAACCGATGCTAAAGGTTTATATTTTATCAACCCAGATGGTACCGATAAAAACAAACCAACACAGATCTGGACACAGGGTGAAACTGAATCATCTTCGGCTTGGTTTCCAACTATCGATAAACCTGATCAGAAAACTACCGAAGAGATTTCGATAACGGTAAAATCGAAATACACAACGCTTTCTAACGGAAAATTAGTGAGCCAGAAAGCCAATGCAGATGGAACAAGGACCGATACCTGGAAAATGGATCTGCCACATTCGCCATATTTATTTATGATGGCAGTAGGCGAATTCAAAATCACAAAAGATACCTATAAAAGTAAGGAAGTAAGTTATTACCTGGAGCCAAAATTTGCGCCCTATGCCAAGCAGATTTTTGGCAAAACACCTGATATGATCCAGTTTTACAGCAATTTGTTAGGTGTAGATTATCCATGGAACAAATATGCGCAGGTGGTAGCCAGAGATTACGTTTCGGGCGCAATGGAAAATACTACGGCTACATTACACGGCGAACAGGTACAGAAAACAGATCGCGAGTTATTGGATGAAAATGAAGAAGGAACCATTGCACATGAACTTTTTCACCAATGGTTTGGTGATTATGTGAYCGCAGAGTCGTGGTCTAACTTAACCATGAACGAATCTTTTGCCACCTTTGGTGAAGTGATCTGGCACGGACATGATGCCGGGCAAGATGCAGAAGACAAATCACGTTACGATAAATTACAATCTTATTTAGGATCGACCAAAAAAGGAGAAAGCCCTGTTTTAGCCCGCTTTTATTATGGCGACAAGGAAGATATGTTCGATAACATCAGCTATGCTAAAGGATCGATTATTTTATATGCCCTAAAAAATCAAATGGGCGATGCCGCTTTCTACAAATCACTTAACCGTTACCTCACCACCAATGCCTTTAAAAATGGCGAAACACACCAATTGCGTTTGGCTATGGAAGAGGTTACCGGAAAAGACTGGAGCCCTTATTTTAATCAGTGGTATTACAATGGTGGTCACCCGGTTTTAAGTATTGATTATGGTTACGAAAACGGCAAGGCAACAATTAAGGTTAAACAAACACAAGATTCGAGCGTGCAGATCTTTACACTGCCGATCAAAATTGATATTTATGCAGGAGGTAAAAAAATCAGAAAGGAAATTCTGATCAATAGCCGAGAGCAGAACTTTAGTTTCGAGGTGAGTGCTAAACCCGATTTAATCGATTTTGATGTAGATAAAATTTTAGTGGGCGAAACCAATGATAATAAAACTGCTGAAAACTATTATTTTCAATACAAAAATGCGCCTAGCTATGCCAATAGAATCGAAGCCCTGCAGTTTATTATGCAGAGCAAAGCCAAAAGCGGCCAGCTGGTGTTGCTAGAAGGTTTAAAGGATAAATCGGCAGATTTACGCGCTTTAAGCATTGATGGGATTAACCTGGATGATGCTCAGATTAAAGCAGCAGCTTTACCGGTTTTACTTCAGATGGCCAAAACAGATAAAAATACCGAAGCAAGATCAGCTGCAATTGTGAAATTGGCTGAAACTGGCGATCAGGCTTATAAAACTTTAGTGTTAGAAAGCTTAAAAGATAGGTCGTACAAGGTAATTGCTGCCGGTGTTGATGGTTTAGCCAAACTGGCCCCACAAGAGAGCATTGCGGCTTTAGCATCGTTAGATGAAGATACGAAAGCGCATATAGCACCTTCTATTGCAACGTTATATATCGACGAACCAAAAGATGAATATCAGGCATTTTATGATACTTTGTAGATGCGTCATTCCCAACTTGATTGGGAATCTTAATGCAGTGAGCTTTAAGATTCCCACCTGTGTGGGAATGACGATCGTTCTTTTACAATCTGCCAAAGCTGGCTATTTGGCCTTTAAGGATTACATCCCTCTTTTCTCCTGGTATCAATAATATAAACAATTTGCCAGCCCTTGTCTCCTTTTACCAGCTGAAAGGAATTTACCCCACAATGACTAAATTTTTCGCCCAGATAAAATTTATAGTCTGTCCAAACAGAAGCCAAAGGACCATCGATTAATATTTTGGTAAACACAATACGCTCATCGTATTTTTCCTGGTGTGGAGTGCCGATAAATTTGATAAAGTCGTTAACAGATTCCGTGCGTATATTCACCTTACCTTCTTTGTTAACTATGGTTTGCATAATCGCTGCAGGTGCAAAGGCGGTTCTTGTTAAAGTGCTGTCTTCAGTCTTCATACCGGTAAAAAGGTTATTTATAATTTTTTTGACGGCACTTTCTTCATCGCTTTGCGCAAAGGTATTTGTAGCAAAACCTAATAAAAACAGGGCAAAAATGACTAATCCTTTCATGACTTCTTAATTACGTATATACCATAAATTTATAGTATTTTTGTCAAAGAAGGGAAAAGGAACCGCGATGTTGCAAAAAATCTATCGATTATCCACACATCTTAATCACAGTCAATACGCTTTATAGTCAGCTATTTACGCTGTTTTCGCCAGTTGATGTTAATAATTATTTTAAAAACGGATAATTAAAACTTGTAAACTTATAATGTGTTTTTCTGCTAATTGGCACGGTTCTTTAATAGTATAATATATGGAAGAAGAATTCTTTTTTGAATCCAACGAAGATGCACAACGCTCGGTAGAACGTTACGAAGAAATGCTCCGCAACCAGGATCAGTATTTCTTCGATGCAGGGGCATTCGAATACATTGTAGATTTCTACATTGAGAAAAATGATCCGGTCAAAGCTTTGCAGGTTGTTGATTTTGCAATCAGTCAGCACCCTTATGCAACAGTGTTTTTAATCAAACAGGCTCATCTTTACATTTTAACCAACAATAACGAAAAGGCTTTTATTGCCTTGCAAAAGGCTGAGCTTTTAGAGCCGTCAGAACC
>NZ_JBFTRT010000283.1:0-6077 GCF_056399685.1 Pedobacter sp. 01N416 | reverse complement strand
ACCCTTGCTTCCGTGGCAAATATAACCCAAGCTGGACAGATCATGAAACAAGTTCAGGAGTACGACCGCAGGATCTGAGCCATGAAATCTTAATGTTCTTAACTGCTTAATGGTAAGAAAGGTAAAAGCTGAAAGRCTAAAGCTCAAAGCAAAGTAAAATTCCGTATAAATCTGCGCTTCCGTGGCAGAAAAACTAACCAGAAAGATTCAGAAGTTCAGAATCACGTAATTTTAGGTCCTGAAACAAGTTCATGGAGACGGCTGCGGGACCGAACTATGAAATCTTAATGTTCTTAATTACTTAATGATAGAAAAAAAAGATGGATATTTTTAGCGAGCTATTTACAAAAGTATTTCTTTGTTCTTACGTTCAGTCAGAATCAACTGATTCACCGTTTCTTCAAATTTTACAAAATCGAGTGGTTTAAATAAAAAACAATTGCCTTTATCAAAGGCATCAATGGCCTTATTGTCATCGGCACTTACAAATACAACAAATTTTACGCTGTTTCGAAGCATTCTGGCTATATCAATTCCTGATATTTCCATTTGGACATCCAGAAATAGGAAATCAATTTTTCCGTATTTCCAAAAGGCGGCCATGGCATCTATTGCATCCGTAAAACTTCTCTTTAGCTGGAGTTTGTCTATTTTGGAAATAAAGTGTTCAAGTGTTTTTATACTCATTTGGCTGTCATCTATAATTACACAGCTATAGGATTGTGATAGAGGGAAATTCATTTGTAATAAGCAATTTTACAAATACTTACAAAATGCCTGCCATTCGATTATTTTTTAAGTTTGTAATACAAAAACGCTTTGTTTAAAATATAACTAATCAATGTTTTATGGTCAAATAGTGCTAAAAATAAACTATTTGTGTGCTTTGTATTTTTTTTGATAGTATAGGTAAAATCAGGATTTATAAGGCGATGGCTAAAATACTTCACTACTCGTAGAAAAGGCAAAAGCTGAAAGCAAAATTAAATTCCGTGTAAATCTGCATTTCCGTAGCAAAAAACTATTTATAAAGATTCTGAAATAATCCGATAGCTATCGGATTAGAATGATGCAATTTTAGATCCTGAAACAAGTTCAGGAGGACGATCGCTGAATCTGTTCTATAAAATCGATCTTCTACAACCTTAATGCCCTTAATTTCTTAATGATAGAAAACATCACGCTATCTCTGGTAAAAAATTAGATAGGCAAACGATTGCGCGGTTTTTGTGCCTAAAAACGCACCATTTCCTTTAATGTGTTTGTTAACTTTATCCCATAGCAACTAAATTATCAGCTTGCTTAACTTAAACACATAACCAAATCAAAATTTAATGACCCCGCATTATTTTTTTAAACATTTTAAAATAACCAATCCCCAAAACCAACCTAAGCGCGTTGTTTTGGCATGTGCGTTTTTTTTAATTACCGCTCCGTTTTTTGTTTCTGCTCAACCAGCTGCTCAGAAAACCAATCAGGTAGCCGAAAAGGTTACCAAAGTGCTTGGTGCAAAAAAGATCAATACCACCACAGTAGAATTATTGCTTTCTGATAATCAACGTTTAACATTAGATTTTTACGGCGATAATATTTTCCGTCTTTTCGAAGACCCTACAGGAGGTTTCATACGCGATCCGGAAGCAAAACCAGAAGCCAAAATTTTAGTCGAAAACCCACGCAGGCCAGTTTCAAAACTGGATATTAAAGATGAGAACAATCAACTGTTCATATCTACTGGTAAGATTACGGTTCTTTTCGATAAAAATACTTCGCTGATCAAAATTATCAACCTTGCTACACAAGCTGTTGCTGTGGAAGAATTAGCTCCGATTCAGTTCGAAAAAGGGAAAGTAACCCTTAGTTTGAAAGAAAATCCACAGGAGTATTTTTATGGTGGTGGCGTACAGAACGGCCGTTTCTCTCACAAGGGAAGAGCCATTTCTATCGAAAACCAAAACAGCTGGACGGATGGGGGAGTAGCTTCACCAACACCTTATTATTGGTCTACCAACGGTTATGCTGTAATGTGGTATACCTTCAGTAAAGGAAATTACAATTTTGGTGCTAAAGAAAAAGGATTGGTGAAATTGGCACATGAAACCGATTACCTGGATGCTTTTTTTATGATTAACGATGGTGCGGTACCCTTATTGAACGATTTTTATCAACTTACCGGAAATCCTATTTTGTTACCGAAATTTGGTTTCTATCAGGGACATTTAAACGCTTACAACCGAGATTTTTGGAAAGAAGACGAAAAGGGAACTTTATTTGAAGATGGAAAACGTTACAAAGAAAGTCAGAAAGATAACGGCGGTATAAAAGAATCGCTTAACGGTGAAAAAAACAATTATCAGTTTTCAGCACGTGCGGTGATCGACCGTTATAAAAAACACGATATGCCTTTGGGCTGGGTACTTCCAAATGATGGTTATGGCGCAGGTTATGGCCAAACCGAAACATTGGATGGCAACATTCAGAACCTAAAGAGTTTTGGCGATTATGCCCGTAAAAACGGCGTGGAAATCGGTCTTTGGACACAATCTGATCTTCACCCTAAAGCAGAAGTAAGTCCGTTATTGCAGCGCGATATTATTAAGGAAGCCAGAGATGCAGGCGTTCGTGTATTAAAAACCGATGTAGCATGGGTTGGAGCCGGTTATTCATTCGGGTTGAATGGTGTTGCCGATGTAGCCCAGATTATGCCTTATTATGGTAATAGTAGCCGCCCGTTTATCATTTCGTTAGATGGCTGGGCGGGTACACAACGTTATGCCGGTATTTGGTCGGGTGATCAAACTGGTGGCGTTTGGGAATATATCCGTTTCCACATCCCTACCTATTTAGGTTCCGGTTTATCTGGCCAACCGAATATTACTTCCGATATGGATGGTATTTTTGGCGGTAAAAATCTAACCATCAATACCCGCGATTTCCAATGGAAAACCTTTACGCCAATGGAATTAAATATGGACGGTTGGGGAGCTAATGAAAAATATCCACATGCATTGGGTGAGCCTGTAACTTCGATTAACCGCAACTATTTAAAACTGAAATCGGAGTTAATGCCGTATACTTATAGCGTTGCTAGAGAAGCGGTTACCGGATTGCCGATCATCAGGGCAATGTTTCTGGAATATCCAAATGCCTATACCAAAGGGACTTCAACACAATATCAATACCTCTATGGACCTTCTTTCTTAGTGGCGCCAATTTATCAGGCTACCCAATCAGACGAAAAAGGTAACGATATCCGCAATGGTATTTATTTACCAGAGGGAACATGGATTGATTATTTCACTGGAGAAAAATATACTGGAAACAGCATTCTCAACAGTTTTGATGCCCCATTATGGAAATTGCCTGTTTTTGTGAAAAATGGCGCCATTATTCCGATGACGAATCCGAATAACAATGTTGCTGAAATCAATAAAGCAAACCGTATTTATGAATTATATCCTTTTGGAAAAACTTCATTTACCGAATATGATGATGACGGTGCAACAGAAGCCTATAAATTAGGAAAAGGTGCTTCTACTTTAATCGAATCAGCACTAGATCAGAAAAACAATGCCCTGGTTACCATTCATCCTGCAAAGGGCGATTTCGATGGCTTTGTGAAAGAGAAAACAACTGAATTCGTCATTAACGTTACCGAAAAACCAAAAAGGTTAACGGCAAAAGTTGGGAACAGTAAAATAAAATTATCAGAAGTAAACTCAAAAGACGAGTTTTTAAAACAGTCTAATGTTTATTTCTACGATGCAGCCCCGAACTTAAACCGTTTTGCTACAAAAGGAAGTGAGTTTGAAAAAGTGGCAATGGTTAAAAACCCGCAATTGTTGGTTAAACTTCAATCTACCGATATTACCATCAATCCGGTAATACTTAGTATAGACGGTTTTAAATTCGAGCCCGTAGATAAACAACGTGTATCAACAGGTAAATTAACTGCTCCTGCTAATGCAAGGGTAAGTGATAAAAACAGAGAAGCCTATACGCTTAGCCCTAGCTGGAGTAAAGTGAGCAATGCAGATTTTTATGAAATTGATTTTAACGATATGCATTATACTACTATCCGAGATACTGCTTTGTTGTTTGATGGTTTATTAGCCGAAACAGCTTACAGTTTTAAACTGCGTGCAGTAAATAAAGATGGTTATTCTGATTGGACCGAAATTAAAGCAACTACTAAAACCAATCCTTTAGAGTTTGCTATTCAGGGTATTGTTGCCGAAACTACGGTGGAAAATCAAGGAGGTTCTGGTATCAATAAATTGTTCGATTATGATGAAGGTAATACCTGGCATACCAAATGGGGTGTTAAGGCAGTTCCTTTTGATATGATCATTGATCTGAAATCGATCAACCAACTGGATAAATTCCACTACCTGCCACGCACAGGAAGAGGGAACGGGATTTTATTAAAAGGTAAAGTGTTTTATAGCAATAATAAAGAAAGCTGGACAGAAGCTGGTGCATTTGAATGGGCCAATAACGACGAAATTAAAATATTCAATTTTACTGCACATCCTGCTGCACGTTACCTCAAAATTGCTGTTGCTGATGGTGTAGGTGGTTTTGGTTCAGGTAGAGAGCTATATGTATTTAAAGTTCCTGGTACCGAAAGTTATCTTCCCGGCGATATCAATAACGACCGTTTAATTGATAAGAACGATTTAACTTCTTACATCAATTATACTGGTTTAAGAAAAGGTGATGCTGATTTTGAAGGTTATATCAGCAATGGCGATATCAATAAAAACAATTTGATTGATGCCTACGATATTTCAGTTGTGGCTACACAACTTGAAGGAGGTATAAAAAATGCTAAAATTGATAAAGTTGCAGGTAAACTGGAAATCAGTACGGCTAAACAAGCTTACAACAAAGACGAAATCATCGAAATCAAAGTAAAAGGAATAAACCTGAAATCAGTAAATGCTTTAAGTTTTGCCCTACCATACAATGCACAGGATTATGATTTTGTAAGCGTTCAGCCTTTAAATATCAAACAGATGGATAACCTGACCAACGACCGCCTGCACACCAATGGCGCTAAGGTTTTGTATCCAACCTTTTTAAACATTGGCAACAAAGATGCTTTAAACGAAACTTCCGATCTGTTTATCCTGAAATTAAAGGCAAAACGCAAACTACAGTTCGGGCTTAAGATTAGTGAAGGCATTTTAGTAGATAAGAATCTCAATTCAGTTAAATTTTAGTTAGTAGTGATTAGTGCGAAGAGGTCGGTTTTTAATCGGCCTCTTTTTTATTGGCACTAACTTGAACACAAGAATAGATTCGGTAATAAGTTTGCAAAGTGTATCTTTACAACTCGTCTATTTCAAAAGAGGCAGGGTTTAGCTAAGGCATTCTCCCATCAAATTTTGTTGTTCAACTATGAGATTAATTAGTCTAACTTGTTTTCTTCTACAATTTTTTTTCCTCTTTACTCATGTTAAAGCGCAGGTATCCCATGTCGATAACCAGCCTGTAATAGCAGGCCATTATGTAATTAAAACATACGGCATAAATGAAGGACTGCCTTCAAAAAATACAACAGCTGCTTTAAAAGATAAAAGGGGATTTATATGGGTTGGTACCGAAAACGGTTTGTGTAAGTTTGATGGTTATTCTTTTAAAATTTATGTAAATATCCCCGGCGATACAACATCACTAACCAATAACTATATCAATGCTGTTGTAGAAGATCAGAATGGTGTGTTCTGGGTGGCTACCATGAACGGTTTAAATAAATTCGACCCTGTAACAGAGAAGTTTGAGCGTTTTTATCATAAAGAAAACAAAAGAACATCGTTGAGCAATAATAAAATATGGTCGCTACTCATTGATAAAACAAATAAGCTCTGGGTAGGTACCGACGATGGTTTTAACCTTTTTAACAAAAACTCAGCATCTTTTACAGTTTATCAGCCCGACATTAAAAATCCAAATGCCATTAAAGGAAAATCGGTTAATGCCATTGCAGAAGATAAAGAAGGGAATTTATGGTTAGGCAATTGGAGCAAAGGACTAAATAAATTTGATAAAAAGACACGTATAAAAAGACACGT
>NZ_JBFTRT010000282.1:0-7308 GCF_056399685.1 Pedobacter sp. 01N416 | reverse complement strand
ACTTACATAATCGTAAAAGATATCGTTATAACCAAAAGCACTACCTATGTTATTGGTATTGKTTACGCCCAAATTACCATACAAATCGATTCTGATATCCATTGTATTGGTGGCCTTAATATCCAGATTTGAACGGTAATTGTACCGGTTATAGTAGAAATTGGAGTTTACACCTTGCTCTTCGCCGTAATTCCGCAACATACCATCCTGATATAGGAAACCCGCTGAAACAAAATACTTTACTTTTTCTGTACCGCCCGAGATATCAAAATTACCTTTTACCTGGCTACTGAAATCTTTGAACAAAATCTTTTTCCAGTCGTTGTTAGGATGTCCGTATGGATCAGAACCATCCTGATATTTCTGTAAATCGGTTTCCGTAAATCTTGGCGCCAAACCATCATTTGCCCTGGCCTGGTTATATAACTTTGCCGATTCGTAAGCATCTAAAAACTTTGGCATAACCGTAGGCTGCATTACACTGTATTCACTTCTAAAGGTAATCTGTGGTGTACCCAGTTTACCTCTACGCGTAGTAACAACCACCACCCCGTTTGCTCCTTTGATACCATAAATCGCTGTGGTTGCAGCGTCTTTAAGGATACTGATGTTTTCTACTTCGTTGGCATCGATGGCTGCAAACTGCTCCGGGCTGTATTCAATATCATCTACAATGATTAAAGGTGTGGTAGAACCGCCATTGTACGAACTGATACCCCTGATAAAAAATGTTGCCCCATCTGATCCTGGCGCACCAGAACGTTGTTGAGAAAAGAAACCAGGCAACCTGCCAACCAAGGTGTTTTGTAAACTGGCAGACGGATTTTGACGGATATCAGCCCCGGTTATGGTACTCATGGACCCTGTTAAGGTTATTTTTTTCTGTTTACCGTAGCCGATAACCACAACCTGTTCTAAGCCCTGTACATCATCTTCTAACTGTACGTTAACGGTTTTTCTGTTGCCAACCACAACTTCTTTCGGAGTTGAGCCAACAAATGAAACCACTATGGTACCGCTTGTTCCCTTTAACCGGAGGGTATAATTCCCTTTCCCATCGGTAACTACCCCATTGGTTGCTAAGCCTTTCTCTTTCACAGAAGCGCCTACTATAGGTCCTGTAGCATCGCTAACAGTTCCCGATACGACCTGGTTTTGTGCCATAACCAAATTGGAGGTTAAAAGCACAAGCAAAACCAGTAAATATTGATATATATATTTCATGTTATGATCTTATATTGGATTTGTACTGATTTACCAACCTTCGTTTTGAAGTAATAGACTGTTTTTGGTTGTTTCTGCATAAGGTACCGGCATGTGGTAAAGTTTATTGGTAAAAACTGAAGTCACTACCGGAATATTCTCGTACGTGAAAGTGTTGTTGGCATTTTTGGTAATCTTAGTACCATTCAATGCTCCACTCAGTACGGTCGGTGCAATTTTCCACCTCCTGATATCCCAGAAACGGTGTTCTTCAAAAGCAAGTTCTACCCTTCTTTCATTCATAATCAGCGTTCTCATACTCTCCTGAGAGATCCCTACAGGAATGCCATAACGCGTGTTTGTGCCGGCTGTTATGCCTGCTCTGGTACGTAAAAGGATAATCTGCTTAACGGCATCTTCTGTTCTGCCTACCTCGTTTAATGCCTCTGCATAATTGAGTATAATTTCGGCATATCTGAAAATGATAAAATTATGCGATTGGTTGGTGTAAGTGCTATTGGTAGCAAAATTCCCCATAAACTTGCGCATGTAGTAACCTGTACGGGTTTGCACCGTTGTTCCTCCTGGTTTATCCAAACCACCCTCGTAGGTTTGCACCCCTCGGTTTAACCAGTTTACGCCGTTATAAAAAATGGTATAATCTAACCGAAGGTCTCTGTTGGTATAAGGCGCCGCCGGATTGTAGCCCGATGCCGCATCGCTAATCGGCAACCCGCTCCGCATGGTAAATGCATTCACCAAATCGGCCGTCGGACTTGTTCTACCATTACTCAATGCGGGTGCTCCATAACCGGATGGTGCATTGGTGGTTTCTATACCCGTATTTACCGCAGCCTGTTTGCTCAGTATAACTTCAGTATTTTTATTGGTTAAAAACACATTGTTAAATACAGGCTGGAGTTGATAATAATTTAAAGCATTAAGTTCTACCGCGGCATCAATTACTTTTTGCCAACGGGTAGCATCGGCTGTTGGATAACCTGTTAAGGCTTTTAATGTTCCATTTGATTCTACACCGCCACCATTATATAAAGGACTTGCCGCATATAAATAAGCCCTGCATTTTAACGCGATTGCTGCTCCTTTAGGAATTCTGCCCCAATCCGAAGTGGTATAATTTGCGCCTGTTTCTAATCTTAAGCTATCTTTAACTGCATCACATTCACTAATGATATAATTTATGCAATCAGCAAAACTGTTTCTTGGCAATTCGAGGTTATCTTCGAGGGTAAAAACCTTATTGCCGATTAACGGAACACCGCCATATCTTTTTAATAATTCGAAATATAACAATGCCCTAATGTACCTGGCCTCTGCTCTCCAATATTGTTTGGTAAGCGCAGCAACCGGCACCACATTAATATTGGCCAGAAAAATATTAGCCGCTCTAATGCCGTAGTAACTGTTACCCCAATAAGGATCGGGATTGTTTAGCGTACTTATCCTGCCATTTGTAAAATATTCTACCTGGGTGTTGTTTCTTGACGGAATGGCATCTCCTGAAGCTGCATCTAAAAAATCGCCGTCTATCCGGTTAAAACCATTTGGCATATAGTTGTATACACTGTTTAAAAAGAAACCTGCCACAGTTCCGTTTTTATCCTGATCATCCCAAACTAAATCTGACTGAATCCAATCGCGAGGTTCGGTTTCTACCTTTTTACATGAAGTAATGGCCATAGCCACCTGAAAACCAAATAGCGCAAGTATGATATATTGTTTAAAATTTTTCATGTGATTAAAGTTTAATGTTGATACCCATATTGATCGATCGCTGGATTGGATAATTGCCATTATACACCTCCGGGTCTACGCGATCGTAAGCGGCTAGTGTTAGCAAATTAGTAGCATTGCCAAATACCCTGATGCTCTGTAAACCAATTTTCTTGGTCCAATAGTCCGGTATCGTGTAACCTACCTCAACATTTTTTAAGCGTGCGTAATTGCCCGAGTGCTGCCAGAAAGTAGAGGTAGCTTCGTTATTGATGTTTGTACCAATCGATAATCTGGGCATAACAGCGGTAGCTGCTGTTTGAGGAGTCCAACGGTCGAGATTTTGTTCCCAAGCCTGTCCAAAACCATTGTTTTGAAAGGCCCACTCCGTATTTCCGTTCAGGTAAATGGTGCGGTTCATTGCCCCTTGTATCAACGCACTAAAATCGAATCCTTTAAATTGAAAGCCTAAATTTAAGCCATAGTAAAACAATGGTTTTGCATTACCGATTGCTGTTTGATCCAGCTGATTGATGATTCCATCTCCATTCAGGTCGCGGTATTTAATATCACCAGGCTGTGCGGTGTATCCTTCCAATTTGGCGCTGTTATTTACTTCAGCGTTATTTTGAAATAAGCCATCAGCAATGTATCCAAAGCGCTGGCCAACGGCCTGCCCTGTTCTGGCCATCCAAGGGAAAGGTTGGTTTACCTCATTTTGATAGAGCACTTTCGATTGTTGCAATCCACCTGTAGCAGCAACGTAATAGCTAAAATCATTCACCGTTTGCTGGAAATTCAGTTTGAAATCCCAACCGGTATATCTGCTCTGGCCAATGTTTTCTAATGGATAGTTCTGTCCGATAAGCGCAGAGTTTTTACCTCTTTGCATCAACAGGTCATAATATTTATTACGGTAATATTCGACAGTAAAACTCAACTTGTTATCTAAAATCGCACCCTGTAAGCCTATATTAAACTTATTTGCTTTTTCCCATGTAATATTCGGATTGGCTAAAGGCTGTTCATAAATACTGGTATTAGAACCTGGAGTAGAACCAAAATAAGTAGCTGTTCCATCAAAATACCTTTGGATGTAAACAAAGTAACCAGGATTATCGTTTCCGGTTTTACCGTAAGAACCATACAGTTTTAAGCTGCTTAACCATTTGGTATCTTTTAAAAAGTTTTCCTTATTGATGTTCCAGGCTAAAGCCATGGCAGGAAAAAATCCATACTTATAATCGCCTGATGGCGGATAATAATTTGATCCATTATATCCAAAAGCCACATCGGCAACATATTTCTCATCGAAATTATACGATGCCTTTCCCGAAATTCCTTGTACCGTATAAGGAAGATCTGAACCTGTAAATGAATTATCGTGGTTAGCGAGTAAAACTGCACTTACGCCATGTTTGTTAAAATTGCGGTCGTAACCAAGTGTTAGCTCCTCATAATCTGAGTGCCCCTGGTAATTAATGCCTGTATAATTGTTTTGTGTACCAATGCTACCATATTGCGTATAAACTTTGGTAGTTGGATTATAGAAAAAACTGGCGAACGATTTATTTCTATAGGTATTCTCAGACAATGTTGCATAAATTGAGGCCTTAGCTTTTAGCCAAAGTCCTTTTGTAATTTCATCAAATGTTCTTTTCAAGAATAAATCGGCCGATACATCTCTTTTATATGTTCCGATATAACCTGAAGAAATAGCTTGGGCATAAACGTTGTTCTGATAAGATGAAGTGGTAGCAAAACTTCCATTTGGATTATAAATTGGGTAGGCGTTGTTCGGTGTACTATAAATGGAACCCAATATTGATTGCGAACCATAACCGGGTTCGTTTCCATTGATTAAACGCCCCATCAGATTAATCCCTGCTGATAGTTTCTTACTGATCTGCAGATCTACGTTAGAACGGATGACATAACTTTTGTAATCGTTGTCGGTATTGTAAGTATTAAGATCTGAAGTCCTGAAAAGTCCATTTTGATCTACATGCTCAACAGCGACAAAGTATTTTCCAAAATCATTACCTCCCGATACATTTAAGGTATAATGATTGAAACGCGAAGTGGGTTTAGTTACCAAATCTTTCCAGTTTACATCGGGGTGGCCTTGTGAGTCGCTTCCGGTTTGGTAAGCCTGTAGGTCTGCTGATGTATAAATTGGTGTTAGGCCATCATTCACCCTAGCCTCGTTGTATAAACTGGCATATTGAAATGAATTTAAGCCTTGTGGGAGTTTAAGTGATTTTTGAAATGCAGTTTGCGCAGTAAATGAAATGGTTTGCTTTGCCTTAGATCCTCTTCTGGTCGTAATTAAAATTGCACCACTTGCTCCTTTTACACCTAACATTGCTGTTGAAACAGCATCTTTTAAAACCGTAATCGACTCGATCTCTTCCATATTAAAAATGGTGAGTTGCCTTGGTATACCGTCGACAATAATTACCGGGTTTTGTCCTCTCAGCGACATCGTGACTGCATCAGAACCTAATGATCCAAGTGAAAGTAAAGAAGCGGTTCCATCAGTCCGGCCTTCGGAGCCTAATCTGCCCGAATTTTGATTGGTATATAAACCTGCTAAACGTCCGGTAATGGCCGATTTTATAGAAGTTACAGGAGTTTTGGTTAAATCTGTTGTATAAACAGCATCAGTTGCCATGGTAGATAACGATTGTTTAACCGTTTGATCATAGAGTATTCTAACTGGTTTTAATGCTGCAACACCTGGGTTTTTGCTGCTCACCATAATCACATTCTGGCCTTTCCTGATCTCAAGTTTTAGCACCAATGCGTTTGAAGTATAAACTTCAATCAGATCGCCAGTGCCATAGCTTAACTCAGCAATACCGTTGAGATCGGTAATGGCACTGGTTTTATTTTTCGTGTTAACAAGCTTAGCGCCTACAAGGGGAAGCTGATTTTCATCAACTAGGTAGAGGGATGGAGCCTTTTGCAGTGTATCAATATTCTGCTTAAAATTCAGGGCAGATTTAGCCTCGTTAGAAGCGTGCACCGGGATGGTGAGCGGGTTTGTTTAATGGTTATTTTAAAAAAGTATTAGTTAAATGCTTTTCAATTTGCAGGGAAAGATGTTAAATAAAATGTCGTTTGTTTTTGCTCATATCTTATTTGTTTGTTACTTGGTCTAACAAAGTAACCATTAAATTACCCCTCAACTGAGGGGTAATACGGTAATAAATAGGGGTTAAATTGTTATTTTTAGGCCTTTTATGCTATTTTTCTGCTTTTTGGCCAGAAATTAAACGTTAAATAAACGTTTAACTTTAGAAAAGAAAGATCCAATAGTCCATCTTCTTAAAGGGATATTGATTTAACAGATTAACCAGTTTACCTTGCTTTAAAACCGGATGGAAACAAAAACTCTCCGAACCTTTCTTTACAGCAAGATCCGGAGAGTGAATTATTAAGGTAACCCGGATGGTTTAATAGCCCGGGTTTTGAGTCAACACGGCATCTTTATTTAATTGTATTTCACTTAAAGGAATTGGCAATAACAAATTTTTTGTCGTCAAACCTGTAATCGGTTTTGATGCATCGTTCGCGTTTAAACGAAGTGTACGTTCTACTAAAGTTCCGGTTCTCATCAGCGTCATCCTCCTATTTTCCTCTCCAATCAACTCTCTGGCTCTTTCATCAAGAATAAAATCTTTAGTCATTTCAGCTGCACTAACCTGAGCCGCATTTGCCCTTGTTCTAAGTACATTTATTGTTGTGGCAGCTTCAGCTGTTTTACCTTGAGCAACCTGAGCTTCAGCTAACAGAAGGTAAGTTTCGCCCAAACGCATCAAAATGAAATCTTTGATCATCGCATAACCAAAAGTATCATTAGGATCAAAAGCGCCCCATTTGGTTGTACTTGGGCAAATATTGACTAACGTATCAGGACCGGTAAAAGGAACCTGTTTGCCATATCTTGCAGCATATATAGGATTCGGGTCGTTGTAATAATATCTTCTGCGGATGTTGTATTGAGAGTTCCTGATATCGTTACCTTTATACAAACCATAAAGTACCCAGTTGCTTAAGCGCAACCTACCAATCGAACGCCCGCCTAACGAATCGGCCAAAGCCATTCCTGCAATGTTGTAATAAGCAGCACCCCATACCCTTCTTTGCTGTGGATTATCGGTGATACCACCAACTACCGCAGTTGGATTTTCCTGCTCTAACACCCAAATAGCCTCTGTATTTCCCTGAACTCTTCTTTCATTTCCATATTGGAACATGTCTGAATAATAATCTCCTGGCTGGCCAGTTTTAACACCATAACGGTTTCTGATGAGACTAAATTTTCCGCTACTGATAATTGCCTGTGCCTGTTGCTCAGCTAAATCA
>NZ_JBFTRT010000281.1:0-6121 GCF_056399685.1 Pedobacter sp. 01N416 | reverse complement strand
CAACTATCTACATCACTGTTATTGATAAAATCTGCAGCATCGATATAATCTTTTTGATTTTGCTGACGGATGACGAATTTCACTTCGCTTGGGTAATCGTGTTCATTAACATCATCCGATTCATTTAATGCAACAACAAAGCTTTTTCGTGAATTATAAGCAGGATTTAAACTTAAGGCATTAACCAAATTTTGATTAAATGTAGCTAAACCGCATTCACGAGGAGGATAGGTTGAAATGTAGGCGATTTTCATATGTATTCAAATAGGGTTGATACTTAAATAACATTGTATTATCTAAATAGTTTGTGATTTCCTCAATTTACGCTTAATAAAGCCAAAACAATCTGATTTAGACACTTGTTAGTAAGTAAATATTTAACTATGAGATCAATATGGAAAGGTTCTATTGGATTTGGCTTGGTAAACATTCCAATTAAGTTGTTTTCTGCTGTCCAGAATAGTAACCTCGATTTAGATATGCTGGATGAGCGTGATCACGCAAAGATTAAATTTTTAAGGGTAAATGAAAACACCCATAAAGAAGTGCCTTATGAGAAGATTGTTAGAGGCTATTTTTTAAAAGACAGATACGTTGTGTTAGATAAGCACGATTTTGAAGAGGCAGCACCCGAAAAAACCAAAATTATTGAATTAGAGAATTTTGTTGATATAAAAGATATCAATCCTATTTATTATGAAACTTCTTATTACACCGAGCCTGAAAAGCAGGGCAAAAAAGCTTATGGGTTATTGCTAAAGGCCTTAGAAAAATCGGGTAAGGCTGGAGTGGCCAGATTTGTACTGCGGAATACAGAAAATCTTTGTGTTATCCATCCCATGGAGCATGTAATTGTGATTACTAAAATCAGGTTTGAGCAGGAAATAAGAAGTTTATCAGAAATTAACAAGGTTGATGATATTACCATAACCAAAAAAGAAATGGATGTGGGGTTGGCCTTGATCAAACAATACAGTTCCAAATTCGACTTAAGCGCCTTTAAAGATGATTACAGTAGCGAACTTTTGAAGATTATCAAAGCAAAGTCTAAAGGCAAACGCGCAACGGTTAAAAAGATGAAACCGCAAAAAGCTACAAGCGATGACCTGTATGATCAACTCATGCAGAGCTTGGGTTCGAAGAAAGGAGCTTAGTTAGTTTGGAGTTTGCAGTTGGGAGTTTTGAGTTAAAAACGCTCAGCGCAAAACGCTATGCAAGAACAGCCCTGGAGTAAATACCACTCCAGGGCTGTTCTTTATTTAAAAGCAGCCTTCAATTGATCTGCGGCATAGGCCTGAGCTGCTTTCGCTTCTGGTACTAGCAGCGCCATACCAAAAAAATCATGTGTTACACCCTCATAATTTTTACTGCCCACTTTTACCCCGGCGGCTTTCAATTTATCAGCGAGTATTACACCATCATCGTGCAAAGGATCTATTTCGGCTGTAATAATAGTTGTTGATGGAAGCCCTTTTAAATTGGCATTAACCAATGATATTTTAGGATCCTGCGCTTCAATCATTGTAGTCAGATATTTCTCTGTAAACCATCCCATCATTGCTTTGTTTAGCGGTTTTGCTTTTTCATGCAATTTATAAGATTCGGTGTTCATATCTGCTTGGGTTATAGGATAAACCAAAACCTGGTGCACAGGAAGCATAATGTGTTTGTCTCTGGCCATAATAGATACATTTGCTGCTAAATTTCCACCTGCACTTTCACCAACAACTGCAATCTTAGCCGGATCGGCTTTTAAATCTACTGCATTTTTAACAGCCCATTCATAAGCTGTAAAAGCATCGTTATGCGCAGTAGGGAACTTGTTTTCGGGTGCTAAGCGGTAAGCAACAGAAACCACAACTGCACCAACCTGCTCTGCCAATGCCTGTGCAGATGCATTATAAACATCTAAATTGGCAATAACGAAACCACCGCCATGGTAATAAACAATTAACGGATAGGGCCCGCCTTCACCTTTTGGCGTGTAGATACGCAAATGGATTTTACCTCCGCTAACATCAATATCTTTCCCCATGGTATCTACTTTCGCAGCTGGCATGGTTATATTATTTTGTTTTGCCAAATCCATTACCGCATCGGTTGGTGTATGATTTTTCCGCGCATCGGCAGCACTTAAAGTTTCTAAAGGTTTATCTCCATAACTATTTAATTTTTCTATTACAACCTGCATTTCTGGTTTTATTGTTTTTCCCCATTCAGGAGCAGGCCCGGCAGGTTTTAATGCTGCAGTTACTGAAGAGTCGGTTATGGTCGAATCTGTAATCGTAGTCGTTTTTGTTCCGCCTGTACAAGCAGCAATACAAACAGCTACAATACAAATAAATGAAGCAGGTTTTAACCAGTTAGTTTTCATAGGATTTTTTTATTTTATAAATATTGTTTGTATAACAGTATCAGTAAGATAGTGTTTTTGTTGTTACTCAACTTTTCAGAATTTATTTAAATAGCAAACATCTTGACGAATTAGTGTGTTCTTAAATAAATGAAATAATTATGCTAACAGAAATAACAGGACTACCAGATCATATTTTTGGCGTAAGGGCTACCGGAGAGGTGACAAGCGATGATGTAAAGAACGTTTTATTAGCCGGTTTGAAAAGAACAGCTGAGCGATTTAAGGAAATCAGGTATCTGCTCGTTTTGGAAACTGACGTGAAGAATTTTACAGCTGGTGCCTGGGTACAAGATGTTAAGGCGGGTTTGAAAAATTTTACCAAATGGAAAAAAATAGCCGTGGTAAGCGCCGAAAAAGGAGTAGAGTGGTTTTCTGATGTTTTCACAGTGGCTACGCCAGGTAAATCAAAAGGCTTTAAACCAGAAGAGATAGAAGAGGCAAAGGCCTGGCTGAATGCTGAAGATTAACGATTAAAAATGATGAAAAATTCTAAAACATCGGCAGAAAGTAGCAAGGCTACCGCACCGAAAAATGCAAAAGCTAAAGGTGCTGATGATAAAGTAACATCAGCCAAAGATGCCAAGAAAGTAAATGTAACTAAAGATGCTCCCGTTAAACATAAAAACCTTAATAATTAGAAGCAAAATCCTAGTTTATGAAGATTGGTGCCAATAACATCGAGCATTTTTATGATAAAGCCTACGACTGGATAATTGATAAAGGACCATCGGTAATTTTAGGTATAGTACTGCTTATTTTAGGCTTATGGCTAATTAAGCTACTGGGAAAATGGATGCAGGGTGGTATGCACCGTAAAGATATAAATCCTTCACTACGGCCATTTTTAACCAGTTTAATACTCATTACTTTAAGGGTTTTATTGGTACTTACAGTAATGCAGATTATTGGCATTCAGCTTACTTTTTTAACAGTACTCATTGGTGGTATTGGAGTTGCGGCAGGCCTGGCTTTATCGGGTACACTGCAAAATTTTGCCAGTGGTGTATTGATTTTACTGTTGAAACCTTTCGTTGTGGGCGATAGTATTATTGCACAAAGTCAGGAAGGGACTGTAATATCGATCCAGATATTTTATACTATTGTTAAAACATTCGATAACAGAACCGTAGTTATTCCAAATGGCAAATTATCAAATGAAGTGATTATCAATATCAGCAGAGAAGGCAGCAGGAGGTTGGATATTGAAATGAAGTTTAGCTATGGTATCGATTATGAACAGATCGTAAATGTTTTCAATAAAACTGTCGATGAATTTAAAGATTGTCTTAAGACACCCGAAAGAAGAATTGGTGTGTCTGCTTTAGAAGATAATGGATTTAAAGTAAGTTTAAATGTTTGGGTTAAAGCACACGGTTTTACAGATACTAAACTTTCTTTTCTCGAAGTGCTGATGAAAAACTTAAAACTGGGAGGAATAAAATTACCTGGTATGGCTGAGTAAAAAGCTACTTTCTCAGCAAAGCATAAATCTTGTCCATTAATTCGTCGATGTTAAAAGGCTTAGCCATAAAATCATCAGCTTCAATACCATCTAAAGTATAATTATTGGCATTATAACGGGCCGAAATCATTAAAACGGGAATGTGCTGTGTAGCTGCGGTATCTTTAAGTTCTTTTAAAAGTAGTCTTCCATCAGCGTCAGGGAGCATAATATCCATTATTATTACATCCGGATTAAATTTCTGAACATGGTTAATAAAATCAGCACCTTTGTTTAGTCCTTCAACGTTAAAAGCTTCGCTTTCTAAAATAAGGGTTATAACATCTAGGATTGCATGGTTATCTTCGATAACCAAAATATTCTTCTTTGCCAAAGTTGGGGTGATTTTTAAATTTCAAACAAATATATAATAAAAAATAAATCTCAAAACCGAATTTACTAAAATAGAGACATTCTAAAAAAGAGGCTTAATATTTGTTAATTCGTGAAATTAAATACGCTGCAATATCAAAATACATATGACTAAATTTTCTGTAGACCTAAGCAATTGCGATAAAGAACCCATTCATATTCCTGGTAAAATTCAATCGCATGGCTTTCTATTAGCGGTTGATAAGAACAGCCTATCCATTACCTACATTAGTGAAAATGTAGAAGTTTTTTTAGCGGAAGAAGCTAAAAGTCTATTAAACAAACAACTTTCGGTCTTAAACCAGTTTATCAAACAACAAGATCCGGCATTTAATATCGAAGAATTACTTAAACTAGGTATCATCCGTAAAAGCTTTGATGCAATTAGTCCCCATCCTGTTGAAATTAATGGCCTTTCTTTTTATCTGATTATTTCATCATCAGAAAGTGATTGGCTTTTGGAATTTGAGCCAGTAACCTTACAATTCGATATTCAAAGTTCTATAGGTCGTTCTGCCTCCTCTATGCTTCAGGGGAAAAGCATTTCAGCGCTGTTAAAAGGTGCTGCTCAAGAAGTAAAAAAACTGATCAATTACGATCGGATTATGATCTATAAATTTTTAGAGGATGGTCATGGCGAAGTTGTGGCAGAAGAAAAAGAAACAGGTTTAGAACCATTTTTTGGATTGCATTACCCTGCATCTGATATTCCTAAACAGGCTCGAGTGCTTTATAAACTCAATCTGACTAGGTTAATTGCCGATGTAAACAAAACTGATTCACCAATTCTAACTTTTAAAGAAAACGAAGCACTCGATTTAACCAATGGCGGCTTACGCGCCGTATCGCCCATACATATTCAATATCTGAAGAATATGGGGGTTCATTCGAGTTTTAGTATATCCTTAATCTCTCATGGCGAATTATGGGGGTTAATTGCCTGCCATAACTATAGTCCTAAGTTTATAGACTATAAAGCCAGAGAAGGCGCTAAGTTAATCGGGCAGATTCTTTCCTCAGCTTTAGAATACCGCCAGGAAGAAGAAGATGCAGCCGTTATTGAACAATTTAAAAGTACCGCCAATGTTCTTTTAGAACATTTAAACCGGGATAAATATTTAGTTGAAGCCATAACCACCCACAAAAGAACTATTTTAGACGCAACTAAAGCTTCGGGAGTGGTTGTCATTTTCGAAAATGAACTTAAAACTCTTGGAAATGTACCATCAGAAGAAGAAATAAGAGAACTTGTTGAATGGTTAAAAACAACCAATGATGAATCAATATACTATACCCATCGATTGTCTGAAATCCATTCTCCAGCTAAAAAATACAAATCAATAGCCGCTGGAATTCTTTCTTGTATGTTAAATAAAGAAATGGGCGAAATGATCATCTGGTTTAAACCCGAAATCATTACCACTGTGAATTGGGCTGGAAACCCTGAAAAACCTGTAGTTCCTTCAGAAAATGGCTTGTTGAACCTATCACCCCGTAAATCTTTCGAAATCTGGTCGCAGGTAGTTAATAATACATCTGAAAAATGGATGGCTGAGGAAATCGCCTCGGTTTTAAGGATCCGAGAAATTATTATTACCAACATCAACAAAAAGGCCAACGAAATTAGGCTGCTCAATGAAAAACTACAGGCCGCTTACGAAGAATTAGATACTTTTAGCTATACTGTTTCGCATGATTTAAGAACCCCATTAACCTCGATAAAAACTTATGCTGAGCTTATGCTCAAAAATAAGAGCATTGATGAAAATGGCCAAAAAATGTTGAGTAGGATTTTAATAGGTGCTGATAAAATGAATTTCTTAATTAAAGAG
>NZ_JBFTRT010000280.1:0-7798 GCF_056399685.1 Pedobacter sp. 01N416 | reverse complement strand
GGGTTATGAATCGTTATTAAGCGATGTTGAAGATTTTGTAGTCGTTAACGCCTATGCATCATACGATTTGGCCAAAAAATACTTAGAGGCCGATCATCCAGATGTGATTTTGCTCGATATCCAGATGCCAGGCACCAACGGGCTGCAGGCCTTACCTTTTATCAAAAAAGCCTTACCTAACGCGAATATTATTATCCTCACCGTTTTTGATTCGCCCGAATTGGTTTTCGAAGCTCTTACCATGGGCGCAGGTGGCTACCTCACCAAAAATTCGAGCGCCTCAAAAATTATAGATGCCGTAAGAGAAGTGAGTACCGGCGGGGGCGCCATGAGTACAAATGTAGCGCGCATCGTAATGCATTCTTTTCAAAAAAACCTGAATTCTCCTTTAACTAAACGCGAAACCGAAATATTAGATCGGATTGCAAATGGACAAACAAAATCTCAAATCGCAAACGATCTCTTTATTGATCAGGAAACAGTAAGAAGCCATGTAAAAAATATTTACATCAAACTCGATGTAAACTCCAAATCAGAAGCGATTAAAACAGCCAAAGAAAAGCGCTTTATTTAATCTATACCTATATTTTGCTAAAAAATAATGCGAAAATCACCCTTTTTGGGTGATGCTTCGGGTTCAATTTCAGTTTAATTTTACATCATACAATTAAACAAGGCAATGAACCAATCTGCAAAATTCTTTTACGTGCAAGTAAAGCAACTAAATGATGCAGATGCATTTTATGCCAACTGTTTAGGGATGCCAACAGAATCGACAATGATTTCTGAAAAGGAAAAAGGAATCATGGTTAAAGCAGATCACGAGACCAATATTTTCCTGTCAGAACAAAAGCATCAAAACCAGACCAATAAAATTGTATTAACAAGCGATGACTGTTTAGAAGATTACTGCAGACTAAAATCGAGAGGGGTTATTTTTAAAAACAGACCAGCTTACTTAAGTGAGGGCTTGAGTATCGAATTTTCTGATCCTTATGGTAATCATTTTATCATATTGGAACAACGTAACTACAATGAGGATTAATGTTATGAGGTACGTAAAAGAATTAAGCAATAGGAATAAAATTATAAGCGAAAGCACTTGTGAGGCTCTTTACGAGCAACAGAACGATGCTTATACCATTAAATTCGTTTTTAACGGAACCGAARATTGCGAAATTAACAAGCGTAAGTTTAGCATTTATCCCGATACTTTCGCGGTAGTAAATGCCGGAACAAATTTTAGCAGCAAAATAGATTCGATAAGCCCGGTAAATACATTTTCCGTTTCTTTTGGCGAAAACTTTATTAAAGATTTTCACCATACTTTTTCGAACAGCAACGAGAGTTTGCTTGCCGGAAAAGAAGCTGGGGAAACACCTCCTTTTATCGAATCACTTTATCCTTTTTCTGGCGATATGCGCTTTAATGTGCTGCATTTAAAAAGTCAGCTCGATAAAGGTTTGAAAGACGAAATGCTGATTAATGAATACCTGTACCACTGTCTTTTAAACTATTATAAAATTTATGATAAAGAGGTAGCCCAGAAATTGGATAAACTCAGCTTTATCAAAACAAAAACCCGTGAAGAGGTTTTAAAAAGATTAACACTTGCTAAAGAATACATTAGTAGCAATTACAATCAAAATATAACATTAGAAAACATTGCCGAACAGGCATGTTTATCGGTTAACCATTTGCTAAGAACATTTAAAGAAGCATATGAGATTAGCCCATACCAGTTTTTAGTGCAGTTAAGATTAAACAGGGCTAAAAAACTATTGCAAACTACCACTTATTCCTTAAACGAAATAGTACGTTTAGTAGGGTTTGAATGCCCAAGTTCATTCATCAGGTTATTTAAACACACGTTCAATATTACCCCGCTAAAATATAGAAAGAGTAGGTTGAACTAATTATAAATAGTGATTTCTGCATATTTAGAATGTTAGGATGAAACTATTTTTGAAGCTCTTGCAGGACAATTTGTAGAAGTTTTTTCCTGTTTAGGTTAATAATGATTAAAAAAGCAAACTGCCAGGATTGGGGTTTGCTTTTTTGCGTTTAAAGCCTACTTCTATCCAGAATGGTGATTTTCGCACATTTTTGGATTTTCACAGCGCCTAAATTGCTTATTGATTTGGTTTCATGCGTATCTGCTAAAACTAAAGAACAAATTATTTACTAACTATTTATTTCGAAACATGAAACAAAAATTACTATTGATTTTAATGGTTGCGGTTTTGTCTTATTTCAACGCCCTGGCGCAGAATAAAACAATAACCGGAAAGGTGGTTGATGCTGATGATGGTTTACCATTGCCCGGCGTATCAATAAAAGTAAAGGGCACTACACAGCTGACCCAAACCACCGGACAGGGAACCTTTTCTATTACCATACCTTCAGATGCACAAACGCTAGTGCTAAGTTATGTGGGCTATACCGAGCAGGAAGTAAGAATAACCGGCGAAACGTTAAATATTCGCATGGTATCATCAGCTAGAAATCTTCAGGATGTAATGGTTATTGGTTATGGAACAGTAAAGAAAGAAAACTTTACGGGTTCTGCAGCGGTAGTTAAAGAGGACGTTTTCAAAGACCGTCCGGTTACTTCTTTTGAAAAGGTCTTACAGGGTGCAGCTGCAGGCGTTCAAGTTACCAGTGTATCTGGTCAGCCAGGCGCTACTTCTACTGTTAGGATTCGTGGAGTAGGTTCCTTCACCGCTTCAAGTACCCCGCTTTATGTAGTTGATGGTATTGCCATTACTAATGGCGATTTAAGTTCGGTTGCACAAACTTCTGATGTACTTTCCTCAATAAATCCCAACGATATTGCTTCGGTAACGGTATTAAAAGATGCGACCGCTGCAGCTATTTATGGTTCTAGGGCAGCAAATGGAGTTGTATTAATTACCACAAAACAAGGTAAAGCAGGGCAAACCAAATTAAATCTTAGCTCTAGCACAGGTTATTCCTACCAGGCAGTAGATAAACATGAGGTAATGGATGCCACCCAGTATTACAAAACCTATTGGGATGTTTATTATGCACAACGTTTAGCAGCAGGCTTAACACCTGATGCCGCGGCTACTGCAGCAAATGGATTAACCAATGCTAAATTGGTGGTGAATCCCTACAATACAGCAAATCCTTATGCTGCAAATGGTGTGCTTGCTAGTGGCGCATCATTGCTTTATGATACCGATTGGCGTGATGAAGTATTGCGTAGAGGAGTAACTAAAAATATCGATCTATCGGCCAGTGGTGGTAATGATAAAACAAAATTCTTTCTCTCAGGGGGGTATTTTGAGCAAAATGGAATTGTAATTAGGTCGGATTTTAAACGCTATTCAGGAAAATTCAATATCAACTCTGAGGTAACGGATTTCTTAAAAATCGGGATCAATAACAGTTTGGCCCGTACCGAACAAAATACACCAGCTGGAAGTACAGGTGCAGATAACCCGGTAAACTTTGCCGATCAAACAGCAAACATATACCCATTATATGTGCGCGATGCAAATGGGAACATTGTATATGATGCTACAGGAAGTCCGGTTTATAACTACATTAACCCGGTTACCCCAGATTTTAATCCGGTGGGTTTATCCAAGTTAAACGAATATAATACCATAACCAATAGAGTAATTACAAGTCCTTTTGCTGAAGTTAGATTTTTGAAAGACTTTACGGCTAAAAGTATGGTTGCAGTAGATTACATAAACAATCGTGAGCGTCAGTTTTATAATATGGAGCATGGTGATGGTGTTAGCGTTAAAGGACGCGCATACCGCTACTCAAAAGAAGATGTTACGGTAACTTTTCAAAATACGATAACCTATAATAAAACTTTCAACCTGCATAATTTTGATGTTTTATTAGGCCAAGAGGCTTACCGTTCAAAGCGTGATTTTAACTACTCGCAGGTTACAGGATTCCCTTTCCCGGGTACTAATGAGCAAATAGCAGCATCAACACCATCAACAGTACAATCTTATTATACTCAACAAAGGTTTGCCTCGTATTTTTCGCGTTTGCAATATAACTATGCAGGTAAGTACTATCTATCGGGAAGCTTAAGGAGAGATGGATCATCTGTTTTTGGAAACGATAATAAATATGGAACATTTTATTCTGTTGGTGGTGGATGGCGCATCGGCAGAGAGAATTTCTTAAAAGATGTGAGCTGGATTGATGAATTAAAGATAAGGGCCAGTTATGGTACGTCTGGTAATGATAGGATTGATCGCTACGCATCACAGGGTTTGTATGGTCTGGGTAAAAACTACGAAGGACAGTCAGGTATTAATTATGTTCAGCTAGAAAATATTAATTTAAAGTGGGAACAGAATTCAACTGTAGATATTGGTTTGGAGTTTGCCTTATTTAAAGGGAAAATAAGTGGAGAGGCCTCTTATTATAAACGAGGATCGAAAGGCTTACTGTTTGACCAGCCACTCACTCGGTTAACAGGTTTTGACAATTTGATAACCAATCTCGCATCAATGGACAATTATGGTGTTGAGATCTTATTGAATGGAAATCCGGTAAAAACTAAAGATTTTGATTGGAATATATCATTCAACATTACATCAAATAAAAATAAAATTAATGCAATGACCCAAAATGAGGTTATTGACGGTACCAAAAGATGGAAAGTGGGTGAAGATAGATATCAGTGGTATTTGCGGGAGTATGCAGGTGTAGATCCTGCAGACGGCAAACCGATGTGGTTTACTGATGAAATCGTGAATGGACAATCAACAGGTAACAAGATCACCACTAAAAACTGGTCTACAGCAACAAGATACGATGGTTTAGGTTCYTCATTACCAAAATTCACCGGAGGTTTTAATAATACCCTGAAATATAAAGAATTTGACTTAAGTGTATTTACTTATTTTTCTACAGGAGCAAAAATTTATGACACCTTATATGGTAACCTGATGCATAGCGGAGGTACTGTAGGTAAACAGCTATCTGTAGATAATTATAACAGCTGGCAAAAACCAGGTGACATCACTGATGTGCCACGATTTGTGATCAACAATACCGATTTAGGAAACAGCCAGTCAACCCGTTTTTTATACGACGGATCGTTTATGCGTGTTAAAAATATCACCTTAGGCTATTCTTTAAAGAAAAACTGGTTAGAATCTATCCATTTGTCGAATGTACGAGTATATCTGATGGCTGAAAATCCTTTTACATTGGCAAAACACAAAGGAATGGATCCAGAGTCGGCCCTTACCGGTTTAACAGATAACGATATTCCAAATGTTAAAACATTTACGCTAGGTCTTAATGTAGGATTTTAATTGATAAAGAAATGAGAATTATAAAAACATATAAAACGGCCTTATATGCCGGAGTGGTGTTGCTTTTTGTTGGGGCAACGTCATGTAAGAAGGAATTTTTGCAGGTAATACCAACACAACAGATCAATGCAAAGGATGCCTTTTCTTCTGGAGCTAAAATCCAGGCCGCCATGACTGGTATTTACGATCTAACTACTTTTTCGGGTTATACCAACAACATGATATTGAGTGTTGATGTTAAAGGGAATGATGTGATGATTGTGAGTGGTGCTGCAAATTACAACCGTTTTGTGGCACAATACCAGTTTATAGAAACAGTAAATAATGGCGATGCATACACATGGTGGCAATACAGCTATAAGGTGATTTCAAATGCAAATCAGTTTGTTGTTAATATTCCGGATGCTCCTATAAGTGATGCCTTAAAAACAGAATATTTAGCGGAAGCACGTGCATTGAGAGCTTATACTTACTTTTGGCTGGTACGTTGGTTTGCCCAACCTTACAGCGTAAATCCTGAAGCCCTTGGTGTTGTTAACAGGTTTTAGTAATCCAACTTCCGAATGGATTTATGCCATTAATGTAAGAACTGATGATAACCAAGGTTTCTTGGCAGTGTCATCTTTTTATGATCCTTATGACTCGGGCTATTCTAGTTTTAGAGTTACAGACGACTTTTTTAACTCTTTTGCTGCAAACGACGAGCGTAAAAAGCAATTTCTGGTTAAAAGTAGCCCAACGGCAGCTGCAAGTACCGCAGCATATAGAAGAAGGGGTGAGGGATACCTAATCAATAAGTTCGATTTTACGACCACCACAGCTAATAATCAGGTGCTAATACGCTCTTCAGAGATGTATTTAATAGAAGCGGAGGCAGAAGCAAGGTTAGGTAATGAACTAGCAGCAAAACAAGCTTTGTTGGCTATACAACAAAGGGCAGGAGTTGCAACAGTTATTTCTCTGAATACTGGCAATGCTTTGGTCGAAGAAATATTATTAGAGCGCAATAAAGAGTTGTATGGTGAAGGACATAAATTTTTTGACTTGTTGCGTACTAACAAAGGAGTTAATAGAACTGGATCTACGGTGCACTGGAAAATTGTAAATTTTGCATCTGGCGATAATAGATTAGTTTCACCAATTCCTCAGCTAGAACTAGATGCCAATCCAGTATTAAAACCACAACAGAACCCTGGATATTAGTGCTTTTTACTACAAAATTTAAGCGATAGAAAGCCCTTACAATTCATTTTGAAAGGGCTTTCTGCTTAATATCACATTTTAGTTACCTCAGCATTATGGTGTTATCGGCATATTATTTTCTTTTATTCCAGCCGACCTTTAATAAAAAAACACAGATAGTTATGAGACTAAAAGCTTTGGTGATTTTATTACTAGGTATTACAATCACAAATAATGTTTTTGCAGCTGAAAAACCAACTGCAAGCCATAAATCGGTTATCAATTATTATATGGACAGCTATATGAATTCTGACTATAAAAAGTTAAAAGCTGTTTTAAGTGAGGATGCTGTTTTTACGTCGAATAGAGATGTAAGGGTAATTAAACATAAAGCAAGTGATGTGTTAAATCAAATGAAGAAAAATGAAGGCGTAATTCAGAAAGATTGCAACATCAGCTCTTCAATCGTTTCTGAAACCGATGCCCTGGTAATTGCACGTGTAGATATTAATTACGAATTGTTTGATGGCGCACAACAAAACTTTGTGATTATCGAGAAAGATAAAGAAGGCGAATGGAAAATTACCCAGGTTTACAAAGTCTTTATCAGCAACGAAAGCGAGGCTAAAAAACTCGTTTCAAATTAAGATTGTTATTCTCAGGTGCGGAGAAATTAAAAAAGCGAACAAAACAAAAAAGTCCCGGCAATAACCGGGACTTTTTATTTTATTTCTTTTCGACTTAAAAATTAATTGGTAATTCTACCTGCGTTCTGTCCCAGCCAATAACCAGGTTTGCACCTCCCGTAATCTCTGTAAAGGTTAGAGAGAAATATTCGATCGGTTTAGCCATGGTTTTAACCGGAACATTTACACGAACAATATCTTTAGCCTGATTGTAAGTAAAAGCACCCCATTTATCGGTTTCGCTATTTACAATAATCGTCCAGGTATCTTTGTTTGGAATGGCGAATAAGCTATAGGTACCTGCTTTGATTTTTCTGCCGCCAATGCTTACTTTTTTGAAGAAACGAACTTCTGTACTTTCGTTGGCTCCAAAACGCCAAACGTTTCCATACTGTTCTAAAACGCCAAAAATATCACGTCCTTTTTTCTGTGGGCGCGAATAAACAATCTTTATAACCGGTTTTGTTGGGTCTCCAGCCTTTACCTTTGGGGCATTAAGGGGAAAATAAACAATATCTGCAGGACTTGGGTCTGCAACAGGAAATTTTACTTCAGCGGTAAGGGCCTGTTGAGCCTTTACGCTAAAACAAAGAAGAGCGAAAACAACAATGA
>NZ_JBFTRT010000279.1:0-6994 GCF_056399685.1 Pedobacter sp. 01N416 | reverse complement strand
ACCTTCGCTAACACAAAACCAGCCTTTCTATGTTTCAATAAATAGATTAAAGCGGTACAATATGGAGAACGAAATACAATCTGACAGGGATATCCAATGCGAGTTCCTAAATATTTTTAAATTTATATGGGCAGCTTGCGGAATAACGCCCTTAGGCGAAACGCCGAGCACTCCTGAGTCAGAGAATGTAAATCCTTAATCAATCATAGCGTATCGGCATTGAGCTAATTGCCCCTAACTTTAGTGCGTGCCATTATTCGGTCACATCATTTTTGCCAGATTACCCAATTGTTTCAGTTTAAATTTAAGCTCATCCGACCATGGAAGGCCGATACATAGGCGGATACAGTTCTGATATTGATCTTGTAACGTAAACATCGGGCCCGGGGCAATGCTGATTTTTTGTTTCATTGCCAGTTCATAGAGTTTTACAGCATCAACTTCTTTATTAAATTCTATCCATATGGCCAGCCCACCTTGCGGCCGGGTTGTTTTTGTACCCTCTGGAAAATATTCGGTAACCGCATCGATAAAATGCTGATAATTCTGCTGTAAGGTACGACGGAGCTGATGCAAATGGCGATCATACCGACCAGTTTTTAGAAAATTGCCAACGGCCTCATGAATAACAGAAGTTGAAGCAAGGGCATGTACAAGCTTTAATTTAAGTAATTTTTCTTTATACTTTCCAGGAGCTACCCAACCTACGCGGTATCCAGGTGCCAAAGTTTTCGAAACTGCACTACACCAAAGCACATTACCTTCTGTATCAAATGATTTACAACATCTTGGTCGTTGGGTGCCGAAATAAAGATCACCATAAATATCATCTTCAATAAGCGGAGCCCTGAAGCGGTTCATATTCTGTTCCCCCTTCTTTAAGCGCCCGCGTAGCATAAAGTATCTCCTTTTTGAGTTTTGCCAATGGTAACAGGCTGCCTGATGGCACACCAATTGAAAAAAGGGTTAAATCATCGCGACCAATGCTAGAATACACCTGGCTACTCAGTTCGCTCGGCTCATGATGATTTGCAATTAGTGAAGGTTTACTAACTGCAGGTAATGGAAGTCGTTCTACCCTACGGTTGCTTACAAAGAAACCAGATTGTGGTTTGGCCTCGACCAACGATTGTGCTTCCAGTTCCAAAAACACACGTTTTGCCGTATTCATGCCTACCGCATATTCTTTGCAGAGCATACGAACAGAAGGAAGTTTATCTCCCGATCGCAGAATGCCGTCTCTAATCTGTGCGGCGATTCCGCTTGCTATTTCATTGTACCTGTAAACTTTCTCCATAATCAACAAACTGTATCCATACAAATATACAAAACTGATACTGTATTTATCGCTTTTAGCTTTGCACCTTTGATTTAAGAAATGAAAAGACATGAAAGAAACAGGAACTGAACTAAACAGAGCGCATATTTCGAGTGGTTGGCGTAACGGATTTATCGCCGTACTTATCTTTAGCGGCTCTATGCCAGCCACAAGATTAGCGGTAATGGATATGAGCCCTGTTTTTGTAACCGTTGCCCGTGCCACTATAGCTGCACTGCTCGCAWTGGGGGTATTAATTGCATTTAAAGAAAAACGACCCTCGACCAAACATTTAATCTCGCTAGGAATTGTAGCATTGGGTGTAGTAGTCGGCTTTCCTTTGTTAAGTGCTCTTGCTTTGCAACACATCACCTCAGCACATTCTTTGGTATTCTTAGGCCTTTTGCCTATGGTTACAGCCGCTTTTGCCGTTTTACGAGGAGGCGAACGTCCTAAGCCCATATTCTGGCTTTTCTCAATTGCAGGCAGCTTTCTGGTGATTGGCTACGCCATTTATCAGGGAATTAACGCCGCGCCAACCGGGGATATTTTAATGTTACTGGCAATTGTACTATGCGGGCTTGGCTACGCAGAAGGTGCAAAACTATCTAAAACATTGGGTGGTTGGCAGGTAATCTCCTGGGCACTTGTGCTCTCGCTCCCACTCATGTTACCTTTAATGTTCATTTATCAACCAGCTTCATTTGCTGAAGTGGGTAGCGCTGCCTGGCTGAGCCTTGCTTATATTTCGCTCTTTAGCATGTTCATCGGGTTTATTTTCTGGTACAGAGGGCTTGCACAAGGTGGAACCGCAGCAGTTGGACAGCTCCAGCTCCTACAGCCCTTTTTTGGATTGGCACTTGCCACTACCCTGCTCCATGAAAAAGTAAGTATGGGTATGCTAGCCATTACGATGGGCGTAATCCTTTGCGTTGCGGGCTCAAAAAAGTTTGCTAAATAACCATAATCCACCCTCAAAAACACAATAAAATGTTGATATCCAATAGTTTTAAGTTTGATAACCAAAGTGAGCAAATTACCTTTATGAAGAGATATAGCTTTGCCACTATAATTACCAGCTACAATAATTTACCCATAGCCACTCAGTTACCTTTCGTTGTAAATGAGGTAAATGGAAAGGTATTGATTAGCGGTCACTTTGCGCAAGCCAATGAACAGGTGAAATATATTGAGCAGTATACATCGCTTATTATATTTACCGAGCCACACGCTTATATCTCTCCCAGCCATTACGAAAAACACGAAAGTGTACCCACATGGGATTATATTAGCGTGCATGCTTATGGGAAAGCCAATATTATTAGCGATGAAGAAGCTAAAGAACAAGCACTAAAAGAAATGATTCTGTATTATGAAAAAGAATATCTCTTACAATGGGATAGTCTTTCAGAAAAGTTTAAACAAGGTATGATGCGGGGAATTGTAGCTTTCGAAATAGAAGTAAGCAATCTTCAGGGAAARAAAAAACTAAGCCAGAACAAATCGGAACAGGAACGAAAAAACATTGTATCGCACCTCGAAAACAGCAACAGCGCTGTAGAAAGAGAACTCGCTCCATTCATTAAAAACCTAAAGCCATAACCATGCAGATAGAAAATAGTACGATACATGATATAACAGAAATCTTCCGCTTATATGAAATTGCAACCGATTTCCAGAAAACGAAATATAGCGTTCATTGGCCCAAGTTTGAACTCCCGTTGATTGAAACAGAGATTAAGGAAAACAGGCAATGGAAAATAATTATTAATGGGCAGGTAGCCTGTATTTGGGCAACTACTTTTAGCGACCCTCAGATATGGGAAGAAAAGAACCTCGACCCTGCCATTTACATTCACCGCATTGCTACAAATCCTGATTTCAGGGGGCAAAACCTGGTGGGTACAATTATAAACTGGGCAAAAGAATATGCCAAAGCAAATGGTAAACGTTTTGTTAGATTAGATACCGTTGRTGAAAACAAGGGATTGATTCGGCATTACCAAAAATTTGGATTTGATTTTTTGGGGCTATACGAACTAAGCAATACTAATCAGCTTCCGGCACATTATCATCATAAACCAGTTAGTTTATTCGAGATGCAAATTTAATACTGAATATAGCGTTAAGAGGTTGTATCACAAATATAGATTTGTCATCCTGAGCTGGTCGAAGGACCCGTTAAATATTCTTTAAGGTGTTTCGACAAGCTCAACATGACATCATCTGAGGTGAAATTTGCCTTTATGATACAACCTCTTGTATGTGGCAATCGTTTAAAGGATATTTCAGCACTTGCCTTAGGCTACACCTTATAACGGAAATTATGTGCCCGATGATGTTATCCATGATTAAGCTTCTTTTTTAATTTTTATTGCAAATAGCGACCATGTTGCAAACAACATTATCACCGCCGAAACCTGGTAAATAATAGATAAATCTACCTTGGCATCTTTTAATGCGCCACCAACATAAACCATTAAACCACCTATAATTGTACTCAGGAAATTAAGGAAACCATATCCGGTTGCAATGTACCTGCTATCGGCAATCTGCCTAAGTACGGGCATTAAATTAGCGTCGTTTATCCCTCTGGCTATACCAAAAAAGAACATAGCGATAATGGCTATTGCAAACACGGTGGTTGACGACATGAGGAATAAAAATGGTGCGCCAACAGTAAAGCCGATAATGATCATAAAAACCCTGCTTCTTTTATTCTTAAGAAACCATTTATCGGCAAAATACCCCCCAAAAATTACCCCAACAAAAGATCCGATCTGAATATAGCCTGTTGCCGAAATTCCGGCTTCGCCCAGCTTGAGGTGAAAATGTTCTTTTAAAAAGGTAGGCAGCCAACCATACACCAGCCAGTTTGCGGTACCCAAAACACTGAAATAAAACAATAACACCAGAAAAGACCGCTCTTTAAACAGGATCTTAACCGAGCCTAATAAACTTATGGTTTCCTTTTTTATCTCTTCTACCTCATTTTCTGTTGTTTCATGTTTAATATCTTTTAAATAATACAACAGTACGATCGAATAAAGAATCCCAAAAATTCCGAATATATGAAAACCATATCTCCAGCCCCATATTTCGGCAATATAACCACCTAAGCCACCCAATGCTAAACCAGCATAAAGACCACTCATGTGCAGGCCTGTGGCAAGTGATCTTGTTTTTCCTTTATGATAGTCAGTAATCAGTGCCAATGCCGCGGGGATATAACAAGCTTCGCTTAGGCCCATAAACAAACGCGAAACCAGCATTTCTTCAAATGAAGAAGTAAAACCTGTCCACAAGGTTACTGCCGACCAAACCGAAACACTGAATATAATTACTTTTTTCCTACTGTATTTATCGGCCAAAAAACCTCCAAAAGGACTTAGTATCCCATAAGACCAAAGAAAAACTGAAGTTAAAAGCCCGAACTGGGCATCAGAAAGGGCAAATTCCTTCACTATAGGATCGCGCATAGAGGTAATCATGATCCTATCGAAATAATTTAAAAAGGCCACTATCCAAAGGAGTGCAACCAGGCCCCAGGCATAATATGATTGATTTGATTTTGTACCGGTCATTTCTAGATTTTCCTCTTGTTAAAATAATTTTACTGTTTTGGTCTCGCTATGATCACTTTTGGCGTTCTTACTGCAGGCCTTACTTCTCCGCCCGGAAAAACAAGATTTCCCCGCCACAGCACCATTGTATTTGTTACCCCGGGCCAGGTACTGTTATTGGGATTTGATTGCGCATCTGCTTTGATATTCTTTAGCACTTTCCCTTCTACCGACCATTTGTTTTTCTCTACATCGTAAGCTAATATTTCATCTGCAAAACCAGGATGTTTTTCTTTTAGTACAGCTGCTTTTGGAGCAAGTACGCCGTCATCACCACCGAATATGAGCAATGATTTGTGATGAGCGTTGTAGGCTGGATATGGCGCAGCTACAATGGCTTTTGGTAGAGAAGCTATTTTTTTCCACCCATCAGCAGCGCTGTAACAAAAAGCATCCGTTAGATATTGTCTGTCTACGCCCCCTTTATTGTTTTTGATCAGATCGGCTCCACTGAATAGATAAAAGGTTTGATCGGCAACACCAGCCACAGCCAACATCCGCGGAGGACCAGGCCAGGTTTCTAATTTATGCCAAACCCGTTTTTTTCCTTTAGAAGATAGATCGAAAGACCAAAAAACATTGGCGGTATGATCAGCTTCCGGCGTAAGGAGTCCGCCTGCAAGGTAAATAACATCACCTAAAACTGCTCCCGTGGTATTTGCTATGGGTTGAGGCAGATTTGGCAACGTAGTAATGCTGATGCTTTTATCTTTGTAAAGAATAGCATAAACCTTTGCCGAATGGCCTTTCTCGTTACTTCCTCCAATGCAAATGAATTGTTTGCCCCAGGAAATGGAGAGCCCATAACCTAAAGCTTCAGGAAGTTTGCCTGCTACCTTCCATTTCCCGCTGGGTTTATCAAGGACAAATATTTTATCGCTCCACACTTTTTTTGAGCCTGACCATGGTGCACCACCATCTGGGAAATTTGCTCCTCCGGCAACAATCAATGCATCGCCCGATACTCCACTAAAAGAACCGGCAAAACCGAAGTTATCTGGTATGGCTGGCAATTCTCCCCATGCAAATTGATTTGTTTTTTTGGTAATCTGTGCAGAACCTGCTGTTGATATCAACATAAAACTTAAAAAAAGTAAGGTATTAAAGTGTTTCATATAATGTGCCTATAGAAAATCTGCATGCTTATAAGCATTACCTATATTTTTCGAGGAGCTCAAAAAAGCCAGTTTTGATTAAATCGGCTTTAAGTTCGATAAATTTATCAGAAGAAAGTGGTACCAATGGTAACCGGGCATCTCCTAAATCATAACCCATCATTTTCATAATCGCTCTTTGCGCCGCAATCGATGGATGTTTGATAATGCAGCGGATAAAATCGACCACTTTTAATTGTAATGCCCTGGCAGCAGTTAAATCATTATTCCTGAAAAGTTTGATTATTTCGAGGTATACCGGTGCGGCAAAGGTATAAGTACTACCAATGGCACCAATAGCACCTACTGCCAAAGCACTTAACAACATCTCATCATAGCCAGATAATACTTCAAATTTCCCATCCTTGTAGTTTAAACAGGCTTGAAACTCGTGAAGTGTTGATGCCGTATATTTTATGCCGGCAAGATTTGGGATTTTTTGCTCTCCGAGTGCTAAAAACTCAACCATATCCATTCCAACGCCAGTTAAACTAGGCATATGGTAATAATAGAATGGAAGTTCGGGAGCGGCCGAGGCGATTTCGGCCATACAATCGACCAGGTTTTGTACCGAGGTGGGTTTGAAATAAAATGCGGCTACAGAAGAAAATGCATCGGCACCAATCTGCGCAGCATGGGTTGCAAGCTTTTTACATTCTTGTATGGAAGTGTGCCCCACATGTACCAATACTAAAATCCTTTTATTTGCAGCTTTTACGTACGCTTCTGCAATGGCTATCCGCTCTTCAACAGTCATGTTTGGTCCTTCTCCGTTGGTTCCACAAATGTAAACCCCTGCCACACCATCAGCAACCAATTTATCTACTAGTTGCGGTATTATGATGAGATTTAAGGAACCATCTGCCTGGTAGGCCGCAAATGTTGCAGCAACTATGCCG
>NZ_JBFTRT010000278.1:0-6170 GCF_056399685.1 Pedobacter sp. 01N416 | reverse complement strand
TGTCTCCACTAACCACAATCAATACCTACACTTAAATCTAATTCCATCTGTGAGGACACAGACCAAGGCATTTGATTTCTTTCCGCCGTGGTTCGTGTCCTCACGAACCACAATTAAACAGATTAAATCTTTTTCTTATCGGCGTAACCAAATACTTTTTGCAACAGGGTTGTACTTCTTGAGCTTAAGTTTCCCCTGATTTTGAGTTCTTCCTTCGCAACTTCAACAAATAAACCATCTATCGCTTTTTGTGTAACGTATTCGGTTAAATTCGTATTTACAGGCTTAACCAAAGGCAGGCGATTGTATTGTGTAGTTAAGTCGCTATAATATTTGGTGGCATTTACCTTATTTAAACTTGTAGTTACAATTGGGCTAAATTTTTGCATCAGCTGGGAAGTAGTTACCCTTTTAAAGTATTCGGTAGCTGCGTCTTTATTACCCAATAGGATATTAGTCGCATCGGTTAATGTCATTTGTTTAATGGCTGAGATAAAAATAGGCTTTGCTTCGGTAGCAGCATCTTCTGCGGCACGGTTTAGGCTTACAATCACATTATCGCAAAGTTTGTTCAAGCCTATGCCACGTAATGTTCTTTCAACCTTTTGTGCTTCAGGAGGCATCAAAATTTTAACGGCCAGATTGCCTAAAAAACCATCTTTAAGCGAAAGCCTGTCGGCACCTGCAGAAACACCAATTTGCAGGGCTTCCTTAATCCCTTGTCCTATTTCAAAAGTAGATGGCGTTCCGGTGGCAGCTGTGGTAGTGCCCTGTTTTTCGGTTACTTTTTTAAATATATCACTCAGTTTAATCTGTGCGCTAACATTTAGGCTTGTAAATATCAGCATGGCCAGTGATGCCGATAAAATATTGATCTTTTTCATTTTGTGTGTTTAATCATGTTTAGCAAAACAACTGCCATAATTCTTATTTACCCTCAAAGATAAGCCTTTGCACATGGCAATAATGTTAAACCACTTAAAAAGATAGGGAGCAAGGTAAAATATTTAGGCCCTTCTCTTCCTAAAAAATTAGTTTATGTGCCATCACTCAGAAATATTTTTTATACTTGAAAGATAATTCGAAATAGCTACCATTTTTTTGAGGTTTATAAAAAACACAGCTGGGAACGCCCAGCAAGAAGACGCCAAACTGATTGCCCAGTATAAAAATACGGGCGATTTAGACGCGTTGGGTACGCTTTACAATAAATATATGCATTTGGTGTTCGGGGTTTGTTTAAACTACTTCAAAGATGAAGAGCAAAGCAAGGATGCGGTAATGCAGATTTTTGAAGAACTGGTAACGAAGCTGAAAATACATGAGGTACAGAACTTTAAAAGCTGGCTTCATGTTTTAACGCGGAACCATTGTTTAATGGCACTACGTAAATCGGCGAAGCAAAATAATGTCTCATTAGACGATACTTTTGTGGAAAATAGCGAGTTTGTGCATCTGGATATAGACAACACAAAAGAAACGCAGCTTACCATTATGGAAAAGTGTATGGAAACTTTGCCCGAAGAACAGCGAAAAAGTGTAGATTTATTTTATTTACAAGAAAAATGTTATAAAGAAGTAGCCGATATTACGGGCTACGACATGCTTAAAGTTAAGAGTTACATCCAAAATGGTAAGCGGAATTTAAAGATTTGTATAGAGAAAAACAGTAGTGAATAACGATTGGTTAGATATTGATGTTCTGGAAGATTACCTGGATGGTAAACTTGATGTTAAGGCTATGCACTTTGTAGAAAGACAGGCTTTGGAAGACCCTTTTGTTGCCGAAGCATTAGAGGGACTGAAACAATCGCCCAAACGCAAGCAAACGCTTTCTATTTTACAAAAACAACTGTACGACCGTGTTTCGGAGAAACCTATAAAACGTAAGCTTTGGGGCATTACTACCCAAAGGTTAAGTATTGCAGCAACTGCAACCGTAGCATTTATTGCGGTAAGCATTTTATTCTTTATGCGCGAAACCAATCGCAGGAATGCAGAACTTGCTGCACATAAACAGGGCGGTGTGATGGTTCAGTTAGATAGTACAACGAGTATTGCTTCAGTTCAACCCAAACCTAAAGAAGATACGGTTACGCAAAACTCTACAAAGGCAGCTTTGATTGATAAAGCAATTACAGCCGCAAAAACGGGGGATTTAGCGAAAAACATTAAAGCAAAACCTGCATTAGAACGGGCAGAGCAACAAATGGCCGAGGTAAAAGCGGCGAAAATTGCAACCGAGAGCAATCGCGCTAAAGCGAAGAGCGCGGTAGGCTTTGGCAATTACAGACCAAGCCCAGTTACGATAAGTGAGACTGTAGTGGCAGCAGCACCAGCATTTGGCTCTAGTAAAATTGCGTTTAGCGGCAACGTTGTAGACCAAAGTAATGGCCAACCTGTTCCGGGTGCTGTGGTAAAGTTAGCGGGTTCTAAAAATGTAACCGCGACTGATGCTAAAGGTTATTTCTATTTACCTGCTGATAGCAACGCAAAAGATAAGGACTTATTGATTAACGCTATTGGCTTTAAAGAATTACCTGTAGCTGGTCTGCAAGATCCTAATGCAATTAAAAGTGCTTTAAGCGGGAATAGATCACTAAACGAAATCGCATTAATTACAGGCTCATATGGGCATAAGAAAGAAAATATTGCGGCACCAAAAATTACACTGCATGCAGAACAAAACCTGGATGGAAAATCGGCCGATGATATTACGAAGCCTATTCCGGTTTCTACCATTAACTATAGTCAATACTTAGAGAATAACAACAAACTTTATAACCCTAAAGGCCCCGAACAATTTGTGATTTTAAGTTTCAAAGTTAAAAGTAACGGACGCCCAACAAATATCAGCGTTATAAAATCACTGAACAAAAAAGCCGATGCGGAAGCCAAAAGACTGATACAAGAAGGTCCGGATTGGGTGTTGCCTAAAAATGGAACTGATTTAGTCGAAATAAGCGTTAAGTTTTAAGTTTCCAGCTATTTATTAGCGAAGGGTTTCAAGCAGCCAATATTTCCTAATAAACTTTCTATTTTTTTTAAAATCCCCTCACATGTCAGTCTGAGCGTAGTCGAAGACACCTATTCAATAATTAGAAAACATTGACTCCGCCACCATTGACAGATTCTCATAGAAAGATCGTCATTACGAGGTACTGCCAGCCCCGACTCTTCGGAGAAGCAATCTTAATGTTCACCCTATTATTAGCTATCGTTGTATGATTGCTTCGTCGTACCTCCGCGCAATGACGATTTTAAGCACCCAATATTCTCCCAAGAACCACAACAATTGTAATCTAAACCCGATATAAGCGGACATCCCGATTTTTCATCGGGATAAAGCGTTTAGCGGGGCGGAACCCAAACCAAAGGCTTCCACTCCTGCTTTCCAAATCATTACAAAACAAAAAAGACCAAGGCTATTAGCTTTGGTCTCTCAAGTATATTAAAGGATTTTGTTTTTATTTTAAGTAATAGATCACGGCATAAATAATCGCCGCTAATGTAGCCGAAACCGGAATGGTTAAAATCCAGGCCCAGATTAAGTTGATGGTTACACCCCAACGTACTGCAGAAACGCTTTTTACTACACCTACCCCTACAATCGAACCTGTAATGGTATGCGTTGTAGAAACCGGAATACCGAAATGCTCTGTAATACCTAAAGTTACTGCTCCAGCGCCTTCGGCAGCAACACCTTCCAGTGCGGTTACTTTAGTGATTTTGGAACCCATTGTTTTAACAATTTTCCAGCCACCACTCATTGTACCTAACGATATTGCCGAATAACAGGCAATTGGCACCCATGCAGGCATAGCTTCGAAATTAGGAATTACTTTTGAGGCGATTAAAGCTGTTGCAATGATTCCCATTACCTTTTGAGCATCGTTACCTCCGTGGAAGAAACTTAATGCAGCAGAAGAAAGCAATTGCAGGCGTTTAAACCATTTCTCAGCAGTTGCTGGCTTAGCATAACGACAGATATTGATAATGATCAGTGTTAATACAACTGATATAACCATACCGATTATTGGTGCCAGTACAATAAAAGAAACAATTTTTATTACATAACCCGTGTTTACAGCATCAAGCGGACTAGCGCCTATAAGTAAAGCATGTGTCATACCTGCACCAGCAAAACCGCCAATTAAGGTATGTGATGAACTTGAAGGGATACCATACCACCAGGTTAAAAGGTTCCAGATAATTGCTGCAACCAAACCTGCAAGGATAACTTCTAAAGTGATATAATTTTCGATTACCGTTTTAGCAACTGTATTGGCTACTTTGTGGTCGGTAAAATAAAAGTAGGCAGCAAAATTGAACAACGCAGCCCACAAAACCGCCTGAAAAGGCGTAAGAACTTTTGTAGAAACAACTGTTGCAATCGAGTTAGCGGCATCGTGAAAGCCGTTAATGTAATCGAAAGCAATAGCCAGAATTACAACAACAACCAATAAGGTAGTTACCATGTTTGTTTTTTATTAAGCGTTTTTAACCAAGATAGTTTCAAGCACATTCGCCACATCCTCACACTTATCTGTCGCTTTTTCTATCGTTTGTAAAACCTCTTTTTGTTTAATTAATTCAATCGCATTGGTTTCGTATTCGAATAAACGGGCTACCGCTAATGTAAATACATAATCAGCCTGGTTTTCGCCACTGTTRATACGGATACAAGCATCGGCAATTACACGGATGTTTTTGAAACTGCGTAATTCTTTAATTGCTTTATCAATATCAGTACACATTTCTACCAAAAGCTCGGCAATTTTAACAATCGGCTCGTTAATGGTATTCATGTTATACATCTGCATACGGTTTGCAGTACCATAAATATAATCGGCAACATCATCAACGGCAGTAGCCAATGCATGAATGTCTTCTCTATCAAATGGCGTAATAAAGTTCCTGCTCAGTTCAAGAAAAATTGAATGGGTAATATCATCACCTACATGCTCTAAGCGCTCAATTTCTTTAAAAATTGTTTTTCTGCTTTCAGCATCACCTGTGCTAACCATTTCTAAAAGGGTTTCTGCAATTTTTAATGCATTGCTACCTGCCTGCTCGAAAAGCGGATGAAACTTTTTGTCTTGAGGTGTAAAGAACTTAAAAATATTGTTCATGTTAATTTTTAATATGTTGCAAAGCTACAAGCCCAATGTTAAGTTAATGTTAATTTATTAATTATATTAACTAATTATCTCCTTATTTAGTCAGGAGTGCGTTATTTCTATATTTTCAGATAGCTGACAATGAAATAATTAAAGAAGTTCATTGGCATTAGCGCATTAGTTTGCCCGCTTCTGTGTAATTAGCGCCTTTGTGACAAAAGAATTAAGGGTTGTCTACTACTAAAAAGATCGAAAATTACCCGCCTTTTTGTAGTGTAAATGCAAAGGTTGTGCCTATGCCCGGCGTACTTCTTACTGAAATGGTTTGTTGGTGTGCCTCTAAAATGTGTTTTACAATGGCTAAACCTAAACCTGTGCCTCCAACTTCTCTCGCCCGGTGGGTATCAATGCGATAAAAACGCTCAAACAAGCGCAACAAATGCTTTTCTTCTATGCCGATGCCATTATCGGTAACTTCGATCAAAACCTGATCGTGCAGTTCAAAAATCTTAATGGCTGTTTCGCCACCATCAATGCCATACTTAATACTGTTTACCAGCAAGTTAATCAACACCTGCCTAATCTTTTCGCGATCGGCCGAAACCAATGTAATGGCAGTATATTTATCTTTAAAAAAGAGTTTAATGTTTTTTGCTTCAGCGCGGTCTTCGAGGTTTTCCATTACCTCTTTCGCCAATTGCACAAAATCGAATTTTTGGTAGTTAATTGGCGATTCGCCTGTTTCTAACTTTGAAATAACATCTAAATCATTAATTAAATAACTCAGTCGCTCTACATTGTTTTCAGCTTTTTTTAGAAACAATACAGCCTGATCTGGGTCATCTACCAAACAGTCCTGTAGCGTTTCAATATATCCTTGAATGGCAAAAAGTGGGGTTTTAAACTCGTGCGATACATTTGAAAGGAATTCTCTTCTAAACTGTTCCTGTTTTTTTAATAAATCTATTTCTTTTTTCTTTGCACCTGCCCACTCCTTTACTTCTTGCTCTACATCATTAATCGGATCAGAACTCACGTACTCGCCGAGCG
>NZ_JBFTRT010000277.1:0-6211 GCF_056399685.1 Pedobacter sp. 01N416 | reverse complement strand
GATCTGCTATAGCCCTGTGCAACTGATAATTATAACCAGCAACATCATGCTGTACCATTAATGGATCAAATATTTCCCAATCCTTATCCCAGGTAGTCATTGCTGAGGTTACAGGACGGGTAGAATCAATTTCATGAACAGCATCTACCAACATTTTTGCGGTATGTACCGCCTGTGGTTCCTTCCGTTCTATGATCTCATTCCCTATGCTCCACATGATAATCGAGGGATGATTCCTATCCCTAAGCACCATTGCATTTATGTCTTTTTTCCACCAATCATCAAAAAACATGGCATAGTCATATTTATTCTTGGCGGTTTTCCAACCATCAAATGCTTCATCGATAACCAGCATCCCTAAGCGGTCGCATGCATCCAAAAAAGCTTCAGAAGGGGGATTATGAGCAGTTCTTATGGCATTAAACCCTGCTGCTTTCAACAGTTCAACCCGCCGTTGCTCGGCCCGGTCAAAGGCAGCGGCGCCTAAACAACCGTTATCATGGTGTACACAGCCGCCATTGAGTTTAAGTGTCTGTCCATTCAGCTGAAAACCATTCTCTGTCGTAAATCTTAATGAACGGATCCCAAAATCTGTCCGGTTGCCATCAATCACCTTTTTATTGGAGATAATATTAATTTGAGCCCGGTATAGGTTAGGTTTTTTGGGCGACCATAAAAGTGGTTTTTCTACCTGTATATCCTGTATTACCTCCTTTTCACTATGCGCTTCTAACCTGACCTGGGTTTGTATTGAACCTGACTTTTTCAGCCCTGGATCAAGAAGATTGGTCTGAACCGTAACCGTTTTGGGTAGTGCGGTTTCGTTCTTAACCCTTGTTTTAATCTTTACAATGGCTTTTTTTTCGGCAACTTCAGGCGTAGAAATTCCTACCCCCCAATTGGGAATATGAACCTGCCCTGTTACCACCAGGCACACATGACGGTAGATGCCGGAGCCGCTATACCAACGGCTGTTTTTCTGTTTTGAATTATCTACCCTAACCGCAATTACATTTTGTTTCCCAAAATTAAGATATGGACTAAGATCGTAGGTAAATGCAGAATATCCATAAGGATAGGTGCCTAATGATTTTCCATTGATAAAAACTTCTGAATTCATGTAAACTCCCTCAAAGTTTATGGAAATAAGCTTCCCCTTCCAATCAGACGGCACCATAAATTTCTTTCTATACCAGCCTGCTCCCGATGGAAAAAAACCTCCGTCTCCACCAGTTGGATTTTTCGGACTAATCTTCCCTTCAATGCTCCAATCATGTGGCAGATCGAGCGTTCTCCAATGCTGATCATCAAATTCAAAACTGCTTCCGCCCTTAACATCTCCCAGATTAAATTTCCAATCATGATCAAAGAGCTGTTTACGCTGTACCTCCTCTTGCGCATTTAAAGCCAAAGGGCCAACTGCTATGAATAATATTAAAAGGATCAAAGATTTGAAAAAAGACATGGCCTATATATTTGGTGTTATCAAATATAAAAAACAAACGTTAAAATAACGATTATTATTTAACCACAGTATGACGATATCAGTGATGTAGGAAAAGAAAATGTGACATTTCGATCTAAGTCATCATCAGCACATCTTTTCCTTTGCAACAGCAAAACTTATTTGCGATATACAGATTTGATATGTCTTATTGTTTTTTGGCGAGTTGATTCTGAACTTCCTTCAGCACAGCACCGTCATAATATCCCGACCATTTGGATACAATTTTTCCTTTGGGATCAATAAGTACAAATGTTGGATAGCCCGTAATACCATACTTGATGGTCGTTTCCCCATAAAATCCTTTCCCATCCCAAAGACTTAGCCATTGCGGCTGGTCTCTATTTACACCCTTTAACCAGGTTTCTTTACCGGTGTCACCTGAAAATGAAACTATGGCCAGTTCCTGACGGTATGCCTGTGAGATTTTCTTTAATTCGGGAACCGATTCTACACAAGGGCCACAGTAGGTGGATGAAAAATCCAGCAATACATATTTGCCTTTTATTTCCGATAAAGCATGGCGCTTTCCATCCCTATCAAAACCGTTGAAATCAGCATAAACATCCCCTACTTCAAGAGCATCGCCCACGGTCAAAAAAGTTTTGATGCGCTTTGCATAAGAAGTGTTTTTGAACGTTGAATTCAGTGCGTTATAAAATTTACTGATGGTGTCTTTTGAAAAATCTCTTTTAAGGTAGAACAAGGCGTCGAGTGCTTCATAACTGTTCAGGTTCTGTTTCACAAAATCCATCCTAGTGAGCATATCCAAACTGTCCAGCCTAGCGATAACCTTCCATATTGCCTTACCTTTTGATTTCGCACTATCCCCAGTCAAGGCCTGGTATTCTTCTACCAATCTGCTCCGCTTCTTATAACCTTCTTTAGTCAGGTCGATCATTTTGTTGTGCATGTCCTGAGTTTTTGAACCCGTTATTTGCAGATCAAAAGGAAAATCCTTGATATCTCCTTTTACATTGATCCTTTCATTTCCCATCAACAATGTGAAGTAATAAAACTTTTGTCCGGCATTTGTGGTAACCCATAAAGATTGGGGTTCTGCCCTGAGTTTTCCTTTAAAACTTAAAAAATTGTTTTTGATTATTGCGCTATCAATATTAGTATCAAGGGTGACATCGTTTAAATAAAATTTTGTACCATCTTCAAAACCAGTAATTTGAGCATTGATCACATATTGTTGCCCAAAGGATTTAGTATTAATGAATATCCCGAGAAGCAAGAGCAGAAAAGCGTTTTTCATATATCCCCAAAGTAAGATTTTTCTTGGCAAAATACAATTTGCAAACAGATGAATTTCTTCAACAACCTGTCTGTTGCTAGATTACCCGACACCCTTAAGCGATGTGCATTTTTTGATTTGTTCACCGGTTAGAAAAAAAGGAACTAAATGAACTGGTTTGGCCAACAACACCCTTTCAATCTTTCCAATGAACGAACGATAAGAAGGAAAACAACAAAAAAATGCCGCTTGAGAGCGGCATTTTTTCAATATAGATCCAAAACAGGTAAAAATTTCCCGAAGGTTTGTTCTGGGAAAAAACTTACTGATAACCTGGGTTCTGTTTAAATTCGTCCTTATTGGTTACCGCATCTACCTGTGTTCTTGGGATGGGGCGTACCAGATGAAAATTCTGTATTCCCCCGGCGGCATTTGGATTGTCAGCCTTAACCCTATCAATGAGTTTACCTGTTCGTTTGAGGTCGAACCAGCGTAGCTGTTCACCGGCAAATTCTCTTGCCCTTTCATCAAGGATCAGGTCTAAGGTTACCTGGCTACCCGTAAGCTGCATTTCGGCAACTTTACCTGCCTTAGCTGCCCTGGTACGCACAACATTTAAATAGGTTGCAGCCTGATCGGGGTTTCCCAGATTGAATTCTGCTTCGGCGGCAATAAGATAAAGCTCAGCAAAGCGGATTACATAACTGTCCCGTGCACTTTGTGCCTCATTTGCACTCGTTCTGGTGGGATCATCAAACTTATTTAACGATACATAATGTAACTGATCTTTCACCGTTCCGTTTGCATTATACACCGCATTCCGGTCGTATATCTTATAAAGTTTGCCTGCTGGTGCATACACCTTTTTTGTTGCAAATATAGCGGTATCTCCTATAGCCATGCCAGCAGGCCTCGAAGTACCGTTTGCAAACCATGCTGTTTTAAATGAACCTTCATACCGCGCATCGTTATCAGAATAAAGATCCAGGAGGAACCTTGTAGGCATATACCTGTTAAACGGCCGGCCGTTGGCAATATCCCTGATCATACCTGGCTGGTCGTCGTATTTCATGGCGAAAAGCATATGACCATTATTGCTCCCCCTACTGTGCCCAAGCGGATTTAATATCGGATCGGAAAGGTCGTTCAGGGAAAGATTTACAGCATAGTTTACCGCATATACCACTTCCTTGTTTTTAAGGTTCGACATTTTCCATAAATCTGCATAATTAGGCAGCAAGGTAAAACCATACCCACCATTAATTACAGCAAGTGCCATGGCCTTTGCTTCAGTGTATTTTTTCTGGGTAAGGTACATCCTTGCCAAAAATGCCTGGGCCGCAGGTTTTGTAACCCTTCCATAATCGGTGGTTGTAACTGGAAGCCGTTCGACAGCAAAAAGCAGGTCATCAATAATCTGTTTGTTAAATGTTTCAACAGGCGTCTTATTTGCTGTGGTAATTACGCCCTGGGTTTCTGCAAGCGAAAAATGTACTCCACCCCAGGTCTCCACAATATGCCAATAATAAAATGCCCTTAAAAACCTGAGTTCCGCCTCCCTTATTGGACGTGCAGTAGCGGACAGACCAGCGCCGGAAATTCTGTTGACCCCTGTATTACAAAGATTCACAGCAGCATAAAGCTGTTGCCATTCTGTGGTAATAGCGCCATTTGTTCCCTGAAGGTTAATGTACTGGGTAAGGTCGGTTGCCACATCACCGGCACCGCTCATCCAAAGATCTGTTCCCATTTCTGAAAGGCCAAACCCTTCTTCCTTTCCATACCACCAGCGCTGGTAGGAATAGGCCGCGTTTACCAATGTTTCGAATCCTTCCGGGGTGGTAAAAACGCTTTCGGCAGTAATTCCCGAAGGGTTATATTCTTTTAACGATTTCTGGCAGGATGCAGTAAATGTGAGTACACTTAACAACAGCAATCCTTTAAATATATATTGTTTCATCATGTTTTCCTTTAATTTTCTAAAAAGTTGCATTCAGTCCGAAGGTATATAGTTTGGTCATCGGTGCATTTTCCGATCCTCCCCTTTCAGGGTCATACTCCTTTAAAAATGCCGAGCGGGTGTAGGTGAATGGGTTTCTTGCCGTAGCATATAAACGCAGGCTTTTAACAAAACTCTTCTGGATAACTTCTTTTGGAACGGTATAACCCAGGGTGATGTTGCGCAGCCTTACATAAGACCCATCTACATAACCAAGGGATGAGGAATAAAGCGTTGAGGCCAGGGAAATATTTTTATTGGGACGCGGATAATCATTGCTCGGGTTTTCTGGGGTCCAGTAGTTGATAACAGTTGTACTATTGGCAACGCCCTGCGGATCATACCTTCTTAAAAAATCTGGATAAATGGTCTGTCCAATTCTGGCAAAAATATATACATTAAGGTCCCATGATTTATAACTAAAGGTATTTTCAAGCCCTCCGCTCCATTTTGGCCTGTTGGTGCCAATAATCTTTCTATCATTGGTTGCATCTATTTTCCCATCGTTATTGAGATCGGCCACACGTATATCGCCCGGCTTCTGCCCATATTTTGCAGCTTCTGTTTCTTCTCCAGTTTGCCAGATCCCGATTTTCTGATAATCGTAAAAGGCCTGTACAGGTGAGCCTACAAACCAGGAGTTGAGCACATCCGATTGTGCCCCGCCAGCAAGCTCAGTTATTTTTTCTACATTTCTGCTAAAGGTGAGGTTGGTAGACCATTTGAAATCCCTGCCCTCCAGGTTTTTCGAAGAAATAAAAATCTCAATCCCCTTGTTTCTTGTTTTGGCAATATTCTGGGTTACTGTGGTTACACCATCGGTTGGAGGCAAACTTCTGTTAAGAAGCAGGTCGTAAGTTTTAGAATCATAATAGTCGAAAGTTGCCGTAATCCTGTTTTTGAACAATCCAATCTCCAGCCCGAAATCACTTGTTTTGGTCTTTTCCCAGGTTAGATCAACATTTCCGATCCTTGGAGAATAGGTATAGGCCGGAACAGATGTTTCATCGTAGCCGAAAGCTATCCTCGAAAGGCTGCTCTGGGTAGAATATGCGCCAATATTATCACTTCCCGCAATACCATAACTGTATTTAACTTTCAGATCGCTGATTACCTTACTATCCTTCAGAAACTTCTCATCACTGATTCTCCACGCAACAGCAGCCGAAGGGAAGAATGCCCATTGATTGGCCTCTGCAAGTTTAGAAGAGCCATCAGTTCGTCCGGTGGCAGTTAATAGATATTTCCCTTTATAGGCATAATTAATCCTTCCGGCATAGGAAATCAGGTTGCTCATGTTATAGGCAGTAGTAACAGCCTGGTTCTGGGTATTGCCCAATGCATAAAAAAGCTGCGATTTGAGCAATTGGTTCTCTCCCGATGCAGCGATATTGTCAGACCGGTTAAAAAGCATACTATTGATCCCTGTAAGGGTAAACGAGTGATCTTTTATTTCTTTGTTATAGGT
>NZ_JBFTRT010000276.1:0-6214 GCF_056399685.1 Pedobacter sp. 01N416 | reverse complement strand
CTGGTTTGGTCATCGGCGGTTATTTTGCCATCATTATTATAATCGAGGTATTTAAGATCGCCAATTTTAGCGCCACTTACATGTGGGTAAGCATCTAACTCCTGTTGCGTTCTAAATATGCCAATGCTATTGTAAAGCAGATTAGCATTTAATGGTCTGCCGGTTTGGCGTTGATAATCTAGTGTACCACTGGCTTCATCTATAAAAATTACTTTGCTTTTTGCGTAAGTGATATTGCCTGATGCATTCCATTTAAAGTTTTCGCCATTATGGTTATAACCTAAAGTAGCTTCAAAACCAGTATTATTAACTTTACCAATATTTTCTGAAGGTACCAGCGGATCAGAACCGAAAGGGTTTACAATTCCTGAAGAACCTGGCAATGATGCATTACGGGTGGCCAAGATATCAGATCTTTTTTGTTGAAAATAGATGGCTTCGATACTGAAGTTTTTAAATATAACGGCATTGAAACCGATATCGAGTTTTTTGGCTACTTCCCAGGTAATATTCGGGTTTGCAAGTTTAACTAAATTTACGCCCGGCTGTATGGTTGATGATGTTGCACCTGGGCTTTGGGCTACAAATCCATTTCCAACAAGAACATAATTATCAAAGTACTGGAAACCATTTACGTTATCGTTACCAAGCGCTCCGTATGAAGCACGGATTTTTAAATTATCAACAAATTTAACGTTTTCGTTAAACCACTTTTCTCTTGAGATTACCCACCCTGCAGAAACTGAAGGAAAATAACCATACTGTTTACCCTGAGGAAAAATTGATGATCCATCTACGCGCAACTGCCCTTCAAAAAGGTATTTATCATCGTAACTGTAAGCCAAACGACTAATTATACTTCGGCGGTTATAATTTGTGCTATAGCCTGAGTTTAAGAAATCCGTAGCAGCAGTACCTCCCTGAGAAAGTTCAGGCAACGAAGTAGAGAGAAAGTTAAAGCGTTGTGCATCGAAATATTCTAAATGATTTTCACTCTGCTCATACCCCACAAAGGCATTGATGTCGTGCAGGTTAAAACGACGAGCGTAGTTTAGTTTAATATTAGAAGTAAGCAACGATTCATTTCTATGACTTTCGGTCAACGTAGCTTTTTGGTTATTGCCACCAACAATAACACTATTATAGTTTTTAGATGTAGGATCATATTGATACAGCAGATATGGTTTGCTGAAACTTTTGGTAAATACATTGGATTTATCAGCAGAAAAGAAACCATCAACAGAAAGACCCTGTACTCCGGGAATAATAAAACTAGCTCTTAGAATGCCATTTAAAACCTGCGTTGGCGATTTATTTGTTCCGCCTATATCTGTAACCTGTACGGCTGGATTTGCATTTTCGATACCGGTTGTTGGTAAACCATTTGGATAATAGGCCGATACAATAGGTTTTGCCCTATAAATGGATCTGAAAACATCGCCAGCCCCTACCTGAGGAAACAGACGGTTTTCTTGCCTGCCTGATACCGACAAGCCAACTTTAAGGTATTTAGAAACGTTGGCATCTATATTTGTGCGGAAATTATACTGATTGTATTTGGTTACCCCATTTTTATACAAACCATCTTGAGAAACAGTACCTAACGACATGTAGTATTTTACATCCTCGCTGCCCCCGTTAACAGAAAGACTGTGTTGGCTTTGCAGCGCAGTTTTTTCCAAGGTTTGGTCAATCCAATCAGTATTGGGATATAACAATGGGTCGGAACCATTACGAAATTTTTCGATCTGATCTGCCGTGTACGACTGATTAAGACCACYTGCAGGATTCGAATCAAAACCAATTTCATTCATAATCTGTGCATAGGTTGCCGCATCAGCCATTTTAGGCAATCTTGTTGGCGAGCTAAAACCCTGGTTAAAACTATAGTTGATGGTTGGTTTACCAGTTTTTCCCTTTTTTGTAGTCACTAAAATTACCCCGTTGGCAGCTCTATTACCGTAAATAGCAGCAGAAGCATCTTTTAATACCGAAACACTTTCAATATCGTTGGGATCTAGTCGTTCTAGACCACCAATTTGTCCGGGGATTCCATCTACAACAACTAATACACTGTTGCTCCCGGTTGTAGCCAAACCCCTGATGGTGATGTTCGAACCATCAAAACCCGGCTCACCGCTCCTATTGTTAATTACCACCCCAGAAAACCGGCCGGCTAATGAATTGGATAAATTCGGTTGCGGACTCTTAACCAGGTCGGCTCCTTTTACCTGCGAGATTGATCCGGTTAATGTTGCTTTTTTCTGTGTTCCATAGCCAACCACTACCAATTCGTTTAGTGTTTTGGTATCAGAACTAAGCTGAACATTAATGGTTGTTCTATCACCAACCGTTTGCTCCTGATTGGTATAGCCCACATAAGAAAAAACAAGTACATCTGTTGTGGCTGCAACACTGATACTAAATTTACCTTTTGCATCAGTTTGCACTGCTTTTTCGGTTCCCTTAATCTTAACCGCCACACCTGGAAATGTAGCGCCAGTTTCGTTTGTTACCGTACCTGTTATCACAATTTCTTTAAGCTGACTCTTTATCCCTGTTTTAACAGAAACTAAAGATGCCATTGCCGGTAAACTGATGGATACGATAAATAGAAATGCCAGTGTTTTAATTGTAAAGAATTTTGGCAAAAATCCTTTCAGAACTTTTCTTCTCATATTGGTTTGCAAGTTTAATATTTGGTTAGCAGATCAATTTTACAACCTACCCAACAGAACCCTCTATCGGAATCGCGATTATAACACTGCTTTATGGAAGGCTAAATTAGCGCCAACAAACAACTCCCAAGGGGTACAAACAGTCCAAATTAGAGGGGTAAACAAACCGAAAAAGCCCCAAAACAATGCTTTGGGGCAGATTATTAAAAATAATAGATGAATGGCTACTTGCTATTTACCTTTTTTAACTGTGGTATTAATGTTATTGGAAAACGGCTTGCGGAATTTTTTAATGTACTGCGATGGGTTCATGTTAAAGAGCTTATAAAACTGCTCTCTAAAATATTTCGGATCGTTAATGCCCACCATGTAAGAAGTTTCCTGAATGGTTTTATCGGTATTGATAAAAATTTCCGCAGCTTTCCTCAACCTGATGAAACGAATAAAGCCATTCGCTGACTGACCAGAAATGGATTTTATTTTGCGGTAAAGATTAGATCTCGACATACCGATAGCTGCAGTCAGTATATCGATATTAAAATCGGGATCGATCAGGTGTTCTTCTACAATACGGATACAGTTATCCAAAAACTCTTTGTATTCTGCAGATATTTTGGTGTTATTAGAATTAAGGGTAATCTCGTTATAAAAGTATTTTTGCAGCGCATTTTTACTCTTTAGTATACTGGCTACCCTCGCTTTTAAAAAATCTTTATCAAAAGGTTTGCTGATGTAATCATCGGCCCCGCCTTCTATTCCTTTAAGTTTAACCTCTGGCGCAGAAATAGCGGTCAGCAGGATAATAGGAATATGAGAAACGGCTACATCTTCTTTTATTTTACTACAAAGTTCTATCCCGGTTATACCATCCATCATTACGTCACATATCACAATATCGGGCAATAGTTCTTTTACCATATCGTACCCGTCTTCTCCGTTGCTCGCTTCATAAAGGTGGTAATCCATTCTGAAAACCTGTTTCAGGTATTCTCTGATCTCAACGTTATCATCAATAATCAAAAGTGTTTTTAAATCCACAGCGAGCTGACTATCAATCAATGGTTCTTCTGCTGCTTTTACAATATTATTTGCCGTTATTTCATCCTCTATTAACTCTTTAAATAACGATGAATCAGTATCAACCAGTTCCTCCTGCAAAATTACCGCATCTTTAAAATGGCTTATTCCTTTTAATAAAGCAATATTAAATGCCGTGCCTTTATTTTCARCGCTGGTATAACTTATCGTTCCACCATGCATTTCTATAAAATTCTTAGCCAGGTACAAACCAATACCAAAACCTCCTTTTGCTGATTTATTTCCTGGATCCTGATAAAATTTTTCATAGAGTTTTTCTCCTGCAAAGCTGGTAATACCACAGCCTGTATCTTCTATAAGCACATTTATATTTTCCTGATTACTTTTTACAATCATTTTAACCGTACCGCCTTCGGGCGTAAATTTTATGGCATTTGCCAGGAGATTAAAAAACACAATCTCTATTTTTTCCCTATCAGCATAAAATGGGATCAATTCATCGGCGCATATAAACTCAAATACAATTTTTTTAGACCTGGCCTGGTGCACAAAGCAAAGAAATACTTCTTTACACAAACTCATCAGATTTACGGGAGCTACTTTTAATTTTCCGCCATAGGTATCTGCTTTTCTGAACAATAACAATTGATCTACCAAACTTAAAAGCCGTTTTGCATTCCTGTAAACAATATTTARATCAGTGGTATCAACATTTTTATCATTCTTGTATAAAAGCTCTTTAACCGGATTGATAATTAGTGTAAGTGGCGTACGAAACTCGTGCGATACATTGGTAAAAAAAGAAAGTTTCTTCTCGCTGAGTTCTTTCTCTTTTTCACTTTCTACATGGGCCAGCTTCACCTGGAATTCGAGGTTTGCTCGATGCTCACGGTATTTAAGATAGGCATAAATTATCCCAAAGAAAGCCAGTCCATAAATACAAAAAGCCCACCAGGTACGGTACCATGGCGGTGTAATGGTAATTACGATAGAATTGCCCTCCATATTCCAGATGCCATCGTTATTTGATGCCCTTACCTTTAACACATACTTACCGGGATTTAAATTGGTATAGGTGACTTTATGCTCACTGCCACTGTAATTCCATTTCTTATCAAAACCTTCGAGAAAATAAGCATACTTGTTTTTTTCGGAAAGTGTATAATTGAGTGCTATAAAACCAAAAGAAAGCACACTCTGGCTGTAGGGCAAAGTGATCTCCTTGGTCATATACACCGGTAGTTTTAATGGAGAATCATCACCAGGCAGAATTAATTTATTGAAAATAGAAAAATCGGAAAAATAAACCGCCGGAGCCGTTTTATTATATTTTAGCTGTTGTGGATTAAAGTAAACGATACCTTTACTTCCCGCCAGGTAAATTTCTCCTTTCGCATTTTTACAGATAGCGGCATTGGCATAAACACCGTCTTTCTCATCGTAATTTTTTACCATTTTGTTTACCGGATCAAAGAGTGAGATTCCCTGTTCGGTTGTTACCCATAACCTGCCATTGTTATCTTCTACCAGATCGGTAAAAACATTGCTGGCAAAACCGTTTTGCTTTGAATATATTTCGAAAGTATCTGTTTTAACTACATATTTATTCAATCCATCGCGGGTGCAGATCCAAACATTTTGGTGCGAATCCAGATAAAGGCTATTTACAATGTTATTGCTAATGCCACCTTTTCTTGAATTATCGATCATGTAATTGCTAAACTTTCTGGTTTTAGGGTTAAAGCGGCTGAGCCCACTTCCGTATGTCCCGATCCAAACATTGCCCTGCGCATCTTTTAAAAGGCAGTACAAATGGTTATTACTCAATGAAGCCTGGTTTTTAGGGTCGTTAAAGTAATGTGTATAACTGCCGTTTTTTTCGTTATACACTTTCAAACCAGCATCGGTAGCCAAATAATATTCGTTATTGTTTACCTCAATTAAATCTCTAAAAACATCTTCGTTAAAAAAACTACCAAGTGCCGAACGGTGATGATGGTGAACAAATTTATTCTCTTTCTCCTCGTAACGGTCGAAACCATTTTCGCCCATTACCCATAGCCTGCCATTTAAATCGGTAGATAGGTTAATAATATCAGAGCTTGATAAACTATTTGCATTACTGGTATGCAGCAGTTTAATTACTGAACGATTATCGGGATTATATTTAAACAAACCTTTGTTTGTGCCTACCCAAAAATCCTTACCATAACTGATGATGGATTTGATGTCGGCCTGCCCAAAAGGAAGGGAAATAAAATTAAACTTATATTGGTTAAAGTCTATTTTACTGAGACCATTTTTACCACAAACCCATATCATTCCTGTTTTATCGCTGTATAGACCTCCGTTGGCAAAAAATTCGAGTTCTTCTATTTTCTCCCATTTATTTATTTCGGTGTTTACCCAAAATAATCCGGAGTTTCCGCCAACCAGCATTTTTTTTGCGCCTAAATTTAATATACTAAATACTGAAGCGTTACCAGTGCCTTTACTAC
>NZ_JBFTRT010000275.1:0-6227 GCF_056399685.1 Pedobacter sp. 01N416 | reverse complement strand
AAACAATATTACATTTAATCCTTCATCTCCTTATCAGGGCACACCAACAACTCCGCCAGCAACTGAGGTAGATATAACCGATCCGAATTTCCAGGCGCCAAGAGTATTAAAAACTAATTTAGCTGTTGATCAAAAATTACCGTGGGGTTTAGTAGGTACTATTGAAGGTACTTATACCAAAACAATCAAAGATATCTTGTATCAAGATATGAACTTAAACCCATCTTCTTACACTCTTGATATGGGTAACGGGGTAACAAGACCATTTTATAACGCAAGTAAGATAGATAAGAATTACACCAATATATTGTATTTAACCAATACGAATAAAGGTTATTCATATACAGTTTACGGAAAGCTAGAGAAACAATTTAGCAGCGGTTTCATGTCAAGCGTTTCTTATACTATTGGCCACTCATTTAACTTAAATGATGGTACTTCGTCTACCGCACTATCTAACTATAGATTTGCTTATAATGTAAACGGTTTAAACAATTTAGATTTAGCAACCAATAATAATGACATGGGTTCGAGAGTGTCATTTATGTTGGGTAAGAAATTTAAGTATGGTGGTGGTAAATTTGCTACTAACATAGGTTTATTCTACAACGGACAGTCTGGACAAGCGCTTTCTTATGTTGTATTCGGTGATTTAAACGGTGATGATGGATCAACTACTGCCACACCATCAAAATCCTCAAGTAACAATGCCGATTTACTTTTCATCCCTGTAGACGCATCTAGCTTTATTACTTCTTTAACCGGTATTAAAGATCCTGTTACTGGTGTAACTGGTACTATGACTGGAGCAAGACAATATGAATTGTTTCAACAATATGTAAACTCTGATCCTTATTTAAAAGATAATATCGGTAAAAATACTAAGCGTAACGGTACACGTTTGCCTTGGGAAAACCACTTCGATTTTAAATTAGTGCAAGATATTAATATCTACAAAAAGAGCGTATTTAGCTTCACATTCGATATTTTCAATGTTGGTAACTTAATAAACAAGAAATGGGGACAAGGATACTTCGCTTCAAATCAAGTAATCTCACCATTGAACATTGTTGGTTATACAACTACCGGTAATGTGGTGAAGCCTAACTATACTTTTAACCCAACATTCGGTACTGATCAATATACAGGTAAACCATATGCCTATTCCGATTATTTATCACGTTGGAGTATGCAAATTGGTGTCCGTGTTAAATATTAATTGATACTGATTTCAAGATAGTAGAGCCCTGATCATTCGATCAGGGCTTTTTAGTTTATTAAGGTATTTATTGTATTTTAGAATATCTATTTAATCCAGTAAGCTTCTATGGTGATTAGTAAAACTTTTATTAACCATGATACGTTTTTGTAATAAAAATAAATAATATGAAAAATCTCATCTATTTAATGCTCTTATTTTTATGTTTTACTTCTTGTAAAAAGCTAACTGTAAAAGAAGAAAAAACATTTTATGAAATTAATGTACCCAAGCCTGATGGATACCTTACCAGTGCGATACGCGTTACACTCATGGTAGACGGCAAAGCCGATATAGTGCCAGGTGGTGATGTAGCATATAGAGGTACTTACAAAATCAAGGGTAAAAAGCTTAGTGTTACAGCAGAAAAAGAGTATGAATTTGAAATCACCTCAGAAACAGAAATTAAGTACGGTGAAAGGATTTTGAGGTTAAATTAGTTTATATATAGATACTTAGATGTTTTTACAAATCCCCGATCATTCGATCGAGGATTTTTTTCTTTATATCAACTTCTGAAGTATTTATTAATTCACATTGCTTAATCTATTGTTTTTTTAACCCTCGCAGGCACACCCGCAACCATCACATGCGGCGGAACATCCTTTGTAACACAAGCTCCGGCTGCAACATAGGCTCCCTTTCCGATGGTTATGCCCGGGATCACGGTTGCACCAGATCCGATAAAAACACCTTCATTAATATGTACATTGCCCGCAATGGTTACCCCGGGTGATATGGTTACATAGTTCTCTATTATACAATCATGACTGATGTTGCAATTTGAATTCACAATGCAATGGTTGCCGATATTCACATTTGCATTAATTACACAACCTGGGGCAATGCAGTTTCCTTCGCCAATTTTAATTGAAGGGCTGATATAATTATGGTGGTGGATCATGTTGATGAACGAATAGCCTTTGTTTTCTAACAGTTCAATAATAGATTTTCTTTCGTAATTGCCTATTGCCCCAATTAATGCAATATTTAAATTAGCTGGATGTTCTTCTAAAAAAGATGGTAGCGAAGTAATGGGCTTCGTTAAACTTGGGTGATTTACCGCATCTTCCAAATTGATGATATATCCGGTTAAAAGATACTCACCCGAGCCATTAAAATACTCGCTAAGCTCAGCGGCATGTTTACCAGCACCCAGAAGATATACATTGATCATAGCGTTATTCCTATTTGGAGTAATTTGTTAAATCTAATATACGTTTATACAAACAAAACTAAATGATGTACCGATAAAACTTAAGAATGTATCGACAAAGATATAAAGGTAAGTTGTAGTGGCTTTAATGGAAATATAACTAAGATTGTATTTGGTGTAATAACATTTTGCCTGTATTGGCAATTCCCTTCCGAATTCGAGTCAAAATTCATCCCAATTAAATATGAATTAAAATGCTAAAACACCTCACAAAAAAAAATGCAGGCAGAAAAGAAGCTTTTAATATCTTGAAAATAAACTTTTTATATTTGTTTCCCTGGTTCGGCTTTGCCGTTGTGGCAGGTTACGCAGGCAATTTGAGTAATGGTTTTCCCCTCCTGCAAGGCAGTATGAAAATATTTCTTATTGATTTTTGCGGTCATACGCATCATTTTACGAGCTGTTTCCTTCTCTGGCTTTTCATCACTGGCGAAATCCATTTTCCTTGGATTATCTTTCATTGGTGCATGGCAATGGCCACAGCGCACACCTAATGCAAGCTTAAAATCGTCCATTACTTTGTCGAGTTCTTCCTTGCTGATGTTTTTAGGCAATACCTTTAAATTTTTTGCCTTTGGCTCTGGTTCGGCTTTAGGCATAAAGGCACTCAGGCTTAGGGCAAAGCATGCCAGTAAGGCCATTACAATGGTCTTTTTATAGTTCATGTTCTGTTAGTTTATATAACTAATATAATCCTTTTTCTATATTAGAAAATGACTTTTACAGATTGTAATGAATTTATTTCAATCGATACTGACAAGAGGCAGCAAGAATCAGGGAAATCGCTTTTAAAACATGCGCAAAAATTAATTAGCCACGGAAACACAGAAATCACGGAGGAGATTAAAGTTTTTCCGTGTTTTTCGTGCTTCCGTGGCAATTATAATGCTTAGGTATGCGTAAAAAGAGGAAGAATTATCAGAGAAAAGTTAAAAGCGATTTCCCTGCGGCAAGAATGTGTTTAAAAAAAAAGCTGCTGAAATTTAATTTTCAGCAGCCTTTTTAAATTGTACCTTGATGCTTAGTTATAAATGAAAGTTCCTTTTTCGCTTTCGATAGTCACTTGTTTCTGATCGCCTTTTTCTACGCGACCGATAATCTGCGCATCGATATTAAAGCTTTTTGATATTTCGATAATGCTTTCGGCAATCTCCTGAGGAACATATAATTCCATGCGGTGTCCCATGTTAAATACCTTATACATTTCTTTCCAATCGGTACCCGATTGTTCCTGAATCAATTTAAATAGGGTAGGGATAGGAAATAAGTTATTCTTGATTACATGAATATCATCATTGATGAAATGTAATACCTTGGTTTGCGCACCACCACTGCAATGTACAATGCCATTGATCTGACTGCGATGGCTTTCTAAAATCTTTTTGATTACAGGCGCATAAGTACGCGTAGGGGATAGTACCAATTTACCTACCGTAGTTTTGCCAAATCCTTCAATAGCTATCTCTTCTGTTAATTGTTTCTTTCCGGAGAAAACCAGATCGAATGGAACAGCCGGATCGAAACTTTCAGGGTAACTGTTGGCTACTGTTTTATCGAAAACGTCATGACGGGCAGAGGTTAATCCGTTCGATCCCATACCACCGTTATATTCGGTTTCGTAAGTGGCTTGTCCGGATGACGCTAGCGCCACAATTACGTCGCCTGGTTGAATGTTATCGTTGCTGATGATATCTTCTCGCTTTAATCTGCAGGTTACCGTAGAATCGACGATAATCGTTCTTACTAAGTCGCCAACATCAGCGGTTTCGCCGCCGGTAGAATAAATCGAGATGCCTTGTTCGCGCAGATCGGCTAAAATTTCTTCTGTACCGTTAATTACTGCAGCGATCACTTCGCCAGGGATCAGGTTTTTATTCCTTCCAATGGTTGAGGATAACAAAATGTTATCGGTAGCACCAACACAGATTAAATCATCGATATTCATGATGATGGCATCTTGTGCAATACCTTTCCAAACCGAGATATCTCCGGTTTCTTTCCAGTATACGTAAGCTAAAGAAGATTTGGTACCTGCGCCGTCTGCATGCATGATATTGCAATATTCCTCATCACCACCTAAAATATCAGGGATGATTTTGCAGAATGCTTTAGGGAAAATTCCTTTATCGATGTTTTTGATGGCATTGTGCACATCTTCTTTTGAGGCAGAAACGCCACGTTGATTGTACCTGTTATCACTCATGTTGGCGCAAAGATAAGGTTTTAAGAGGAAAGACTAAAGCTAAATACTTAAGGTTTTTTATGGCTAAATGGCAAGGCTTTTTTGCCCTAGGGCACCTGAGTTTATTTGCCATGAAGGCACAAAGCGCCCAGGGGTTTAAGGTTGTAAAAGATAGGGTTTCTTTTTTTTGGAAGTGAATATCCGTTTTTCATGGCGGCTTGCAGCCCCGCTTTTCCTCCTGCCGTTTTAAAGCTTTGGAACAGGGAAAAATAACTTGTAAAACGGCATCTGTACTATCGGGCTTAGGTACAAGGGGTAGGCTCTTTGTGGGTGGGTTTTTTCCTGCACAGGCCTATCTGAAATAAACCTGATTGCATGGATGCTGTAAACGGTGGATTTAAAAAAAATGGAGAATTTTACAGCAGGAAGGAAAGCAGGACTGGATTAACCGATGAGCATTGGTATTGCTTTCCAAAAAAAATGCTAGCTGACTGATTTATTTCAGGAGTGATCAATAAGCCAAGCATAAGTTTGGTATGAACAACTGGTTCGTTAATCAGTGGCCTTGATTCAATGTTCTAATTATTCGATAACAATCACTAGAATTAACCTCTCTCGATTAGATCCTGAAACAAGTTCAGGAGGACGTTGTGGTGGGGATAACTTAACCGATTTTAATAATTGATCGATTAACCAGTTTACCGTTTTTATTTGACAGTTTACTTGCAAAGGAAACCAATGACCAACGAACCAATGGCCAATGAACCAACAAAAAAAGGCGTAGAGTAAACCCTACGCCTTAAACCTTTTAGCTTACGCCTTTCTTATTTCATGAATAATAATTCTCTGAATTTTGGTAAAGGCCAAACGCTATCGTCAACAATTTGCTCTAATTTATCAGCGTGGTAACGGATGATATCGAAGTAAGATTTAACTTTCTCATCGTAAGCAATCGCTTTCTCGCGGGTATCTTCGATTTTGTTGGTTAATTTACGTTCTTCTAACATCGCATCGATATTGGTTTTAACAATTTCTAAATGCTCTGATAGTTTTTTAACGATATCGATAGAAACTTTGCTATCTACACCAATTGCTTTTAATCCTTGTACGTTTTCGATTAAAGAGTTTTGGTAAGCAATCGCAGCTGGGATAATGGCAGTGTTAGCCACTTCGCCCATTACACGTGCTTCGATCTGTAGTTTTTTATAGAAGTTTTCTAACATGATTTCATGACGGGCATGAATCTCACGTGCGCTATAAATACCTGTTGTTGCAAATAACTCAGCAGATTTTTCAGTTAAATAAGCATCTAAAGCTTTTGGTGTAGTTTTGATGTTTGATAAACCGCGTGTTGCAGCTTCATCTTCCCACTCCTGGCTGTAACCATTGCCTTCGAAACGGATACCTTTAGATTCTTTGATGTATTTTTTGATCACTGTTAATAAAGCGATGTCTTTTTTATCACCTTTTTTGATCAATTTGTCAACTTCAACTTTAAATTTAACCAATTGCTCAGCCATAATCGCGTTTAAGATCGTCATTGGTGCAGAAGAGTTTGCTGAAGATCCAAC
>NZ_JBFTRT010000274.1:0-6248 GCF_056399685.1 Pedobacter sp. 01N416 | reverse complement strand
GCGGTATTGTTTGCTGGCTAAGAAATCAGGGTTTTTCTTTTTTTCTGTAGCATAGTTCCAGCTGCTTAAATTGCTGATGGTTAAATTTTCTTTTGCAATGCCTGCTTTTTGTACTGCTGCAAATAATTGTTTCTCTAACTCGGTAATGTCTACTTTTTTCTTTCCGTTTAAGTATTCTTTAAGTGAAATACCGATATAAATAATATCTGGTGTTACTTCTGTTTCTGCGGTTCCGCTAACGTTAATTTTTCTACGTAAATCTACTTGTTGAGCCATCGCTGATGATAATCCTAAAAATGCAACCAGTGCAAGTGCTATTAACTTTTTCATATATATTTTTCTTTGTGTGTACTGTAATGATGTAAACCGTGCACAAATTCCACACCGAGATTATCATTTTTTTATTTTTTTTTGGAAATGAGCGTCAGTATTTCAGGGCAAAACCTGTCCCGCTATACACTTTAGCCCCGAAGAAAAATTGGGGGCTGCCGTTGTTATCGGGTTTATTAACAAAAGATTATGCTACTATCGAAAAAATCTATCAAGGGTAAGCAATTGCGACTACAGTAATTTTTAAGCTGAAAAATATTGTTCTTTTTATCATGTAAATATTCATCCGTGTATCTTATCCATTAAAAAAAGCTACTGTTCTAGCCACCTAAACCCGACAAAGCGGATAGCCCGGAATGAAGCGCAGCGAAATGAGGAAAATAGCGATGGCGGGACCGAATTGGCCAATGCACATTGAAACCTGATTTTCTAAAATAAATAGAAAGAGAGTAAAATTATGCGCAAGGTTTTATGCTTAAATAGACGGAATTATAAATGGTTATAAAACCTAGCGCAGCAGAGTTTTCTGCAGAATTTTAATCATGTTTTGCAATTAGGAATTGCAAAAAGAATTGAATTGTGGTTGTTAAACCTTTGATACTTTAACAGCAGTTGGTCCTTTTTGACCCATTTCTACTTCGAACGTAACTTTATCACCTTCTTTAATCTGGGTGATTAAACCGTTTGCGTGAACAAAAATACTGTCTTGTGTTTCAGTGTTTTTAATAAAACCGTAACCTTTACTGTCGTTAAAGAAAGTAACTGTTCCTTTTTTAACAGGATTTTCATCGATGATGTCCTCTTGTCTTGAAATACCGATCTGAATATCTTCTGTATTAATTACTTTCTTTTTCTTCGGATCTGGTGGAGTAGAAGAGATGTTTCCGTTTTCATCAACATAAGCCATCATATCTTCAAGCGCTAAACCTTTTTTTGCATTAGCCTGGCGCTCTTCTTTTTTCTCTTGTTTGTCTTTTTGTTTTTTTAATCGTTTTTTTTCGTTCTCTTTTTTACTGTATGTTGCCTGAGATTTAGCCATATTTTATTTAATTGTTTTGTTTTGAAAGGTGAGTGGAATGGAGAATTATACAAAGATAACAATACTAAAGCATAAACACGATTTTATTCGGTTATGCTCTTGTCATTTGGGAATGTATAGTATAAAGGAATTTGCCACGGAAGCACAGATTTACACGGAATTAAGATCTATTCCTTAGCGTTGTGTATCTTTTGAGGCAATTGTCTTTTCTTTTTACCACAGATGAAGTGGATGAACACGGATAAGGAGGACATAGTATCTGTGTTGATCTGTGAAAATCAGTGGTTAAAACCTGCTATTAATTAGCTGCTTATGCATTGCAGTTGCAAATCTCGGTCATCTTCGTTACAAACGAGGACGATTGAATGTTTATACCTTTTCCGTGGTTTCAGTGTTTCCGTGGCAGACTCTTTCTGTAAAAATTAGTGGTTAAAGCTTTAAGATGGTTTATTCACCCACTTATCTTTATCGATCTGATAAACAAAATTCCATTTTAAGGGCTCACCATAATAGGCTACTTCTAATTCGGCGATTTTAAGGGCTCCTAATTTTTCTGTCGCTTTTTGTGAACGGAAATTAGTAGCACCAATATGTAAGATTACTTTATCTACAAATTGAAAAGCATAATCAAACATTAAAGTTTTTAAAGCCTTATTATGCCCCTTTCCCCAAAACTCGCGGGCAATAAAAGTATAGCCAACGGCGACAGAATGTTCTGTTTCATCCAATTCGTAGTATCTGGAACTGCCCACAACTTTATTGGTTTCTTTTTCATAAACGATAAAAGCACCCATCGATTCTATTGCGCCTTTAAAGAAATTTTCGAAAACCTCTCTTTTATAGCGGTCTTTATTAGGGTGCTGTTCCCAGATCAAAGGCTACTGCAAAAAGGGCTTCAAAATCCTCTTCTTTTAGGGGAACAACTTTAATTAAATCGTTTGCTAATGTAGGGTGTAAATCGAAATTCATGTAGGTTGGGTATAAAAACGGCTGGCTATAGGGCCAGCCGTTTATAATTTATTGTTTGAGACCCTGAAACAAGTTCAGGGTGACGAATCTAAGTAGTTAGTTTACCAAACCTTCAATTTCTACTACTTCCTGGGCATCTTTTTGATAATCAACTTTATCAATTTCGAAACCGAATAAGCTTAAGAAATCAGATCTGTAACCTGGTAAATCACCTATTGCAGGTAAAGTTTCGGTTGTTGCTTCTTTCCAAAGTTCTGCAACTTTAGCCTGGATATCTTCACGCATTTCCCAATCGTCGATTCTGATTCTTCCTTTTTCATCAACAGGGATAGGATTTCCGGTATATAAGCGATCAGCATATAAACGTTGGATCTGCTCAATTGTACCCTCGTGGATGCCTTCAGCTTTCATTACTTTATACAACAATGAAATATATAAGGGGATCACCGGAATAGCAGAGCTTGCCTGCGTTACCAATGCTTTATTAACTGATACATAAGCTTTTCCATCAATATCTTTTAATTTATCACTAATTTTAAAAGCAGTAGCTTCTAAATCATCTTTAGCCCTTCCAATAGTTCCTTTGCGGTATACAGGCTCAGTTAAAGCTGGGCCGATATACGAATAAGCTACTGTTGTTGCACCATTGGCAAGTAGGTTTTCTGCTTTTAAGGCATCAATCCACATGGCCCAATCTTCCCCACCCATTACAGCAACGGTATTGGCAATATCTTCTTCGGTAGCGGGCTCGATAGAAATTTCGGTCACATTACCAGTGTGGAAATCGACGGTTTTATTAGTATAAGTTCCACCGATAGGCTTTAAGGTAGAGCGGTGAAGCACTTCTGTATCCGGATGTTTCCTAACTGGCGATGCCAGGCTATAAATGACTAAATCAACCTGACCCAGATCAGCCTTGATCAGTTCAATTGTTTTTTCTTTAATTTCTTTAGAAAATGCATCGCCATTAATGCTTTTTGCATATAAACCGGCAGCATGGGCTTCTTTTTCAAAAGCTGCACTATTGTACCAGCCTGGTGATGCAGTTTTGCCTTCAGAAGGTGCTTTTTCGAAAAATACGCCAATTGTAGAAGCGTCAGAACCATAAGCAGCAGCAATACGCGAAGCTAAACCGAAACCGGTTGATGCGCCAATTACCAATACTTTTTTAGGACCATCTATAGCTCCTTTAGATTTTACATATTCAATTTGATTCTTTACGTTTTGTGCGCAACCATCAGGGTGTGCGGTTAAACAAATAAAGCCCCTCATTCTAGGTTCGATAATCATTTTTGTTCTATTTTACGTTTTGTAATGTTAAAATAAGCGCAATTTTTAAGGGTATTGAAAATACCGTAATGCCCAAATCTTTAACGAAGATAAATTTTTAATCGCTTAACGTTAAATGAAATTTTAATAATGAGCGTATTTAACTGCAAAGCGCGCAAAGTGTTTCGCAAAGAAACGCAAAGGTGGTTATGTTTTTTACCATAGAGGACATTGAGCTATACACAGAGAAACACAGTGTTTTTTGATTTTAACCACAAGGGCGCTAAGCATACAAAGCTAGAGCCACAGTTTTGGTAAATTGTATAATGGGCTTCAAACTCTGGATTTGAACTTTAGACCTCCGACGCCTGACTTTCTAACTAATTAACAACTCTTTTTTCACTTTACTGTTTTTCTTTTAATTTAGCGGCACACAGATAAAACCGGTTTATCTCTTCTTATGAAAAAAATAGTATTGTCTGCCGTGGTGCTCATCATCATGGCTTCTGGAAAGCTTTATGCACAAACCCAACATCAAAATTCAGGTTGGTTTATGTTTTTAAATAACACCAAATTTAATGATAAATGGGGGCTTCAATTCGATGTTCAACTGCGTTCGGCTGATGATTGGGGATATTTGAGAAATACCCTCGTGCGCCCGGCGTTACAATATTTCATTAATAACCAGCACAATGTGGCCCTGGGCTATTTATGGCAAACTACACAATCGCAATCGATAGTAGCTGGTAATTCATTTTTACATGAGAACCGTATTTTTGAACAATATATTTTTAGCCATAAGCTAAAATCGATCTTTGCCAGCCATAGGCTAAGGCTTGAGCAACGCTTTATTGGCCGCCCGGATGGAGATGTTTTTTCACAACGTTTCCGTTATTTCGTGAGGTTGATCCAGCCTCTGCAAAAAACTCAACCAACGTTTACAAAAGGGCCATTTGTGGCTTTGCAGAACGAAGTATTTTTGAATATTCAGAATAAGGATAAAATTAACAATAGTGTTTTCGACCAGAACAGGTTATATCTCGCTGCAGGTTATCGTTTTTCGAAGCAGTTTGATCTGGAAGCTGGGTATATGAACCAAATTACAAATGGCATTTCGAACAATACGGTTAATAATATTATTCAGTTGGCCGTTTACACCAGGTTTTAATGTTTTAAAGTCATTTTTTGTACAGCAACTCTTACAAAATGTTAAAGCTGTTGTAATTGACTGGTCTTTTTGCTCAATTTGCCGCGTGAAAAAAATTACCATTCTATTTTTAGCACTCTTGTTTGGCAAGCGAATGCAAGCACAAGAGATTAAAGCCTCTTCAAGCAGTAATACACCTACTTCTAAAAGTTTATTCAACCCTGAGCATAAAAGGAATTTTTCCCGTAAAGGTGATTTCTTTTTTCACTGGGGATACAACAGCTCGTGGTATGGGAAAAGTGATATCAGGTTTCAAGGCCCGAACTACGATTTTACTTTAAAAGATGTAATTGCACATGATAGACAATCTAAATTGAGCTGGGCTTATTTAAACCCTGGACTTATCACCGTACCGCAATACAATATCCGTGCGGGTTATTTTATCAAAGATAACTACAGTATCTCAATCGGTTGGGACCACATGAAATATGTAATGGACATCCCACAAACAGTAGCGATTACTGGTCACATCGGGCCAAATATTTCTCCAACCAATACACCTACAGGTAATTTGGCAGGTGATTATAACGGACAAAGCATTAATGTTAAAGAGAGCATGTTAACCTACGAGCATACTGATGGTTTTAATTACGCAAATATCGAAATTGAGCGTTATGATGATATTTGGGTGGCTCCGGGCGGCAATACTTCCTTAACCTTAGAAACCGGTTTAGGTGGTGGCATGATGGTTCCGCGTTCAGATGTACGTTTGTTCGGACAGGGCAGAAATAACCACTTCAGTATTTCGGGTTACGGTGTTTCTGCAAAAGTTGGACTTAAGTTTTATGTTTGGAAAAACGTTTACCTACAAAATACCACAAAGTTCGGCGCTACCAATTTAACCAATGTGCATACCACTGGCTGGGATGAGTACGATAAGGCCAGTCAGAAGATTAACTACATTGAAAATATGTGGCTGATCGGGGTTCAGTTTTAAAAGATATGGAAGGAGGCTTAAGCCTCTTTTTTTGTTTTATACGAAATTATTTCTTCTTCCTTTCTTTAATTAACCCTGTAATTTCTAGAATCCATTTAAAAGGAATATCTGCAATGACGTTGTGGATTAAATGTTAGATGGATGAATGGAGATTCGTTGGCTAACATGACCAGCATGTGCAAGTTATAAACTTGTTTCGACAGTCATTTCTTTCTTATATACCCGCTTTTTTGTTGCAGGTTTTTCGAGTGTAAACCGAAATATCAAACCTAAAATAAAACCACTAATAAGTCCTCCGATGTGGGCAGCATTATCAATATTACCAGTCAAACCATAGAGCAGGTTATATCCAATAAAAATCAAGGTTCCGATTAAAAAGGACTTGGTGAAGTTTTCGTCGTAAAATTTTGAAACCAGTAAGGCAAGGAATATCCCCGATAAACCGAAAATTGCCCCAGAGGCGCCAACACTAACTATTGATGGGTTCCACCATATGC
>NZ_JBFTRT010000273.1:0-7398 GCF_056399685.1 Pedobacter sp. 01N416 | reverse complement strand
GGGTTAAGAGGGCGTATTTCATCTGCTATGGCACCTGAAAATGGCTTAAACCCTAATTATGCTTAGTTGAGGTTTAAAATGTATGAGACTTTAAAAATTAGTTGCGGTTTTTTTTTACTTAAAAAACAAAATGGAAATAGTTGAAATATTAGGATACGTATTTGCCGTAATAGCGGGTATTGCTATCGGAGTGGTGGTAGGAAGATTCCTACTGCGTAACTTGCTTAAACAGCAGGAAGTTGCAGCACAGAACAAAGTGAAAAAGATTTTAAAAGATGCTGAAAACAATGCAGAGATCTTAAAAAAGAATAAACTTTTAGAAGCAAAAGAAAAGTTTTTGCAAATGAAAGCGGAGCATGAGCAAGAAGTAAATGCCAAAAACAATAACATTAACCAACGCGAAAATACCATGAAGCAGAAAGAGCAATCGGTAAACCAGCGCATGGAAAATTTCAATAAAAAAGAACAAGAACTCGATAAACAAAAAAGCGTTTTAGAAAAGCAAACCGAAATTGCGATTAAAAAGCAAGAAGAAGTTGAAGTGCTTAAAAACCAACACCTAAAACAATTAGAAACCATTGCTGGTCTGTCTGCCGAAGAAGCTAAAGAGCAATTGGTAGAAAATCTGAAACAAGAAGCCCGTACACAGGCAATGATGCAGGTGAAGGATATTGTTGATGAGGCAAAGTTAACGGCGAGCAAAGAAGCTAAAAAAGTAGTAATCCAAACCATTCAGCGTACTGCTACCGAAGCTGCAATTGAAAATTCGGTTTCTATTTTTCATATCGAAAGCGATGAGATTAAAGGTCGTGTTATTGGTAGAGAGGGTAGAAACATCCGTGCTTTAGAAGCTGCTACCGGTATTGAGATTATTGTTGATGATACACCAGAAGCAATTATTTTATCAGGTTTCGATCCGGTAAGAAGAGAAATTGCCCGTTTGGCTTTACACCGTTTGGTAACAGATGGTCGTATCCACCCGGCTCGTATCGAGGAAATTGTAGCGAAAACCAAAAAACAGATCGAAGACGAAATTGTAGAGATTGGTGAGCGTACAGTAATCGATTTAGGTATCCATGGTTTACACCCTGAGTTAATCCGTATGGTTGGCCGTATGCGTTACCGTTCATCTTACGGACAAAACTTGTTACATCACTCTCGTGAGGTAGCTAATTTCTGTGCGACGATGGCTGCCGAATTAGGCTTAAATGCTAAAATGGCTAAACGCGCAGGTTTATTACACGATATAGGTAAAGTGCCTGATGATAACCCTGAATTGCCACACGCAATTTTAGGTATGCAATTGGCCGAGAAATATAAAGAGCACCCTGAAATTTGTAATGCTATTGGTGCCCACCACGATGAAATTGAGATGACTTCAATGATCTCTCCAATCGTACAGGCTTGTGACGCAATCTCTGGTGCGCGTCCGGGTGCACGTCGCGAGGTGGTAGAAAGTTATATCAAACGCCTTAAAGATTTAGAAGAACTGGCTTTATCTTATCCTGGCGTTGAAAAAACGTTTGCAATTCAGGCTGGTAGAGAATTACGTGTGATTGTAGAAAGTGAACGTATTACTGATGCACAGGCAGAACTTTTAGCTGCAGATATTTCAACCCGTATTCAAACCGAAATGACTTATCCAGGGCAGATTAAGGTTACTGTAATTAGAGAAACCCGTTCTGTAGCATTTGCGAAATAATTTTTTAAAGACCTTATAGGTTTTTAAAAACCTATAAGGTCTGAAGGACAAAACAAATTATAAAGCGATGGATATTCCATCGCTTTTTTTTATTTTTACATAATGAGCAAGCAAACCATAACAATCGAACCAAAGCGGGCAGTAGATGTGCTTTTTGATAAGTATGCCGAAAGTCACCAAAATCCAACAAACAAGCTGGTGCACTGGATCTGTGTTCCGTTAATTGTATTCAGCTTACTGGGGTTGATCTGGCAGATTCCTTTTCCACATATCGGTTTTTTAGGTAGCTACAACGGTTTCTTTAACTGGGCGTCTTTTCTATTGGCCTTTAGCTTGTATTATTACTTTACACTTTCACCTGTGTTGTTTTTCTTAATGATCTGGGTGGTGGGTTTAATGAGTTACATCATCGTTAAAATTGAACAGGCGGTAGGCTTAGGTAGTGGAACGGCCTATGCCATTTATGCGGCAATATTTGTAGCCGCCTGGATCGGTCAGTTTATTGGGCATAAAATTGAGGGGAAAAAACCTTCATTCCTTGATGATGTTAAGTTCTTGTTAATAGGTCCGATCTGGTTATTGCACTTCATTTGTAAGAAAGTAGGTATTCGTTACTGATTCGAAAAGTGATTAACATTCAGTTAACCTTAAGGTAAAGTAATATTAATTAATACCTAACTTGCAGTTAACACTGTGGTAATACTTTTGCCCTTATCAAATAAAGGCAAATTGGACTTACTAAACTCTTTTAAAAGAGCGGCACTCACTGTGTTCGCTTTAACGATCAGCATATTATCATATGCGCAGACAGGAAAAATTTCTGGAACAGTTACCGATAAAAAAACCGGCGAAACCTTAATTGGAGTAACGGTTAAAATTAAAGGTACCACTAAAGGTACTTCTACAGGAGCTGATGGTAAATATACTATTGCTGCATTGCAAGATGGTAAATTTATTATCGAAGCATCGTACGTAGGTTATGCTACAAAGGAGGTACCAGCTGTTGAAGTAAATGGTGGAGGTACAACTACCTTAAACCTGGCGCTTGATGAATCAAATTCTCAGAAATTGGCTGATGTACAGGTAAAAGGCCAGGCAAGTAGAGAGACTGAAACGGCACTTTTATCGCTTCAAAAAAATGCAATAGAAATTAAACAGGGCATCGGAATCCAGGAACTATCTAGAAAAGGTGTAAGTGATGTTGAAGAAGGATTGACAAAAATTACAGGTATTACTAAGGTAGACGGCAGGGGTTTATTTGTAAGAGGTTTAGAAGATAGGTATAACAACTTATTAATAAATGGTTTAGCAGTACCTTCTAACAATCCGTTTAAAAAAATTATCCCCTTAGATCTTTTTCCAACGGATATTGTAAGTGTTTTGGAAACTTACAAAACTTTTAACTCAGGCTTATATGGCGATTTTGCCGGTGGAACTTTTAACATTGTAACCGCTAAGGGCGAAAAAGCAGTAACTAAAATTAATATTGGTACCAGCTTTCTTTCTAACAGTAGCTTTAAGAAATTCTTAAGACCTGAAGGTGAAACTTCAATTGGAGATTACTTTGGTTTTCCTAATAATGGACGTGATTTACCTAAGGTTTTCGGCAAGAAACCATCATCTTATACCATGACTGGAAACGAAGCCAATTCGCAATTCGGATCCGGTTTCGATGTTGAAGAGGGAAATGCGCCTTTGAATACAAATATTGGTATACTACATACACGAAAAATCAGATTTGAAAACAACCGCTATTTCCAGTATCTGGTTTCTGTAAATACAGATAATAATTTTCAGATTAGAGAAGGTGTAGATCGTTTCTTTAATACCGCACAAGGTATTTACGACAACAACTTATATACCACTAAATATAGGTTTTCTACCAATTCATCGGTATTAGGTGCAATTAATTATGGTACCAACAGGTTAAACCTTAATTTAAATGCCTTTTATTTAAAAGGAACAGAAACAATGATTCAGGATCAACTGGGTTATACCAATAGCCAGGCTACGGTTACTAACTCATTTATCCGTTTAAACCAGTTGCAAAAAACCGATTTCTTTACCGGTCAGGTATTCGCGAATTATAAAATAACCGAAGACGACAGACATAGCGTAAGGGCAGGAGCTTCTTATTCAAAAACAGGTTATGAGCTTCCTGATAGAAAATCGTTTAAAGGAGTACAGCTAGATGCGAATACCACATCAATTAGTTATACCGGCAACAGTATTTCAAGACAGTATATGGATTTTAACGGCGATTTCTTCGGATCTGGTTTATTGGAATATAACTTGAAGTTTGGAAACGGCGATAAAGAAAAAGCCAATAAATTTACACTAGGTTACAATGGCTCTTTCAATAAAATAGAATCTAATTTCAGGTTTTTAGTTTCGCAAAATCTAGCCTCTAATAGTGCTACTTTTAATACCAATCAGCCTGATGCTACATTGGCTGGTCAGATTGCTAATGGCGGCTTTACTTATAATGAAGGTACAGGTGCAACCTACCTTGCCCGCATGCAAGAAAGTGTTAACGCTGGTTATGCCGATTTATCGTTGGTTATCGGAGATAAAATTAACATCAATGGTGGGGTAAGGGTAGAGCAATCTCAACGGATTACCAGGTTTAGAAATCAGGGTACTTTTGATGACCCTCTTGTGAGAGTAACTAAAAATAATACTGATGTTTTACCAGCCGTAAACTTTAAATATTCGGTTACTGAGAAAACGAACTTAAGGCTATCACTTTCAAAAACCTTAACCAAACCGGTTATTATGGAAGCTTTCCCATTAGAGTTCGTAAATCCGGATGCGACTATCGAAAATGGTAACCCTAATGTGGTAAACAGTAAAAACTACAATGTTGATGTAAAATATGAGTTTTTTCCTTCTAATACAGAAATGTTTGCCATAACAGGTTTTGCCAAATATTTGAAGAATCCTATAGAACGTTTATTTACACAAACCGCAGGAAGTGGTGGTTTAGCCATTACTTATGATAACTCTAAAAAAGCAGTTTTATATGGTGCTGAATTAGAATTTTTATTGCAACTCTCAAGGTTCAGCGAATCCCTTTCTAATTTCTCGGTTGGTTTCAATACCTCATTGATGTATACCCAAACTACTATTGATAAGGTAAAAAATAGTGCTGAAACTGCTGCTATTGGTAATGATAATACCCGCAAGTTGCAGGGCGCGTCACCGTGGTTAATCAATGCTGATATCAAACATGAAAGTAATTTTGGTAAAAACTGGAAAAGCACCATCACTTTAGCCTATAATATTTATGGCGAACGTATTTATGCTGTGGGTACCAATGGCTTAGATAACTACTACGAGAAACCATTTGGAAAACTAGATTTGATCTGGAACAACAAAATTGCGAGCAAGTGGGATTTAAAGTTTGGTGTAGAGAATATCTTAAATCCAACTTATAAAGTTGATTTGGGCGAAAAGAGCTTAGTGAAAATATACGAGAACAGCCTTACTGTTAAAGATTATAAAAGAGGTGTTGGCGTGTCGTTAGGCCTTGGCTACACATTCTAATTTAATATTACGATTCCTTAACCTTCGGTTTACGTAATGTTAAACATGGGTTAATGTATTCAAAACATAGGAAAACTAAATTTACACATCAAAAGGAAAATTAAAAAAGATTAAAAATGAAAAAATTACTTTATGCAATTGCTGTGTCAGCTACAATTTTTACGGGCTGTTCAAAAGACGAAGATGATGAAATCCCTACAAAAGTTCCGGTAGTAGGCGAAATCACAGGCGATATTACAGCTAACAGAACATTGGCTTTTGGTAATTATACGTTAAAAGGTATTGTTAAAATTCAATCGGGTGTTACTTTAACTATCGAGGCAGGTTCTACTTTTACCGCAGATAAAGCTGATGGTGATGATGGTTTAGTAGTATTAAATGGTGGTAAGCTAATTGCCAACGGTACTGCCGATAATCCGATTGTATTAACCGAAAAATCAAAAGTTGGTGGTTCTTGGAATGGTATCATCATGTATGGTGATGCGCCGATTGTAAACTCGGCATCAGGGGTACAAACTTCAAACTCTGAGGATGGTTTGTTATTACCATACGGTGGTACTAATGCTGCCCATAATGGTGGTTCGTTAAAATATGTAAGAGTAGAATATGCTGGTCGTGTAATTACTACCAACTCTAAAGAACAAAATGGTTTCTCATTCTACTCAGTAGGTAGTGGAACAGTATTAGAAAACCTGGTTTCTTACAAAGGAAATGATGATGGTTTCGAATTTTATGGTGGAACTGTAAGTGCTAAAAACTTAATTTCTTATGGTAATGCTGATGATGCTTTCGATTGGCAAGATGGCTGGAGAGGTCAAGACAATACCAACTGGTTTGCTTATCAAACTGGTGTGGCTAACTACGGCATGGAAGTAGAAGCAAAAAGTGTTAACAATGCATTTTGGCCTAAAGTAACCAATATTACTGGGTAATGGCGATTACAGCAATATCGTAATTGATGGATATAATAGCCAAACAACTCCAACAGCACTTGTCGGTGGGGCAGTTCAAATCAAAGATTTAGTTACTTATAACGATCAGGTATTAACTGGAAAAATTAAATTAACAAACGTAAAAATAACTAATACCCCTACATTGTTCATCGCAGGTGCAACAACTTTCACAGTAAACGCAGCAAGTTTTGGTACCAACTGGACTACTTCAACTACTGCAACGGGTGCTTCTTTAACAAAAGGAAAATGGGCTACTGTTGATGGTGTAGATTTGTTAGCTAATCTATAATAGCAAACTATTCTTTAATAAGCATAAAAAAGTGGGTGTTCATCATAATGGTGAACACCCGCTTTATTTTATAATCGTATTTATACTGCCTCTTTAACCTCTTCTTTTGCTTTCTTTGCTACAGCAGGTTTAGCAGCTTTTGCCTTCGGAGTCGCWGGAGTAACTTCCTCTTCTTTGATATATGGCGTTATAGAATCATCTTGAGTGGCGAAAGTAACTTTTTTAGTTAATTGCTTTGCAAATTTTTCGATTACTTTATCGGCTTTTTTTGCTTTGCCATACTGGATAACAAGTTCGTTAAATGCAAGGGCTAATTTCGATTCTAATTCTTTGCGTAGTTTTTTGCTTGTCGAATGACTTTTCGACTTGGATTTGTTCTTTTTCATCTAAAACTTATGGGTTTTCCCAAAGATAGAGAATCGGAAAGTTAAATTAATATTATGATTATGTTAACACGTAGCTAACTGCTTAACATATAAAATATTTCTCATAACTTAGGTTAAATCACATAGGTTAGAATTTAATCGAACGAATATGAATTATCCAATATTAATCGGTGTTGCGGTTCTGGTCATTATTTTAATTGCCTACCTGATCAAAAGAAACCAAAAAGACAAAAAGGAATTTGAAGAAGAGGTAATCCAGTCTGAACTTCCGCCTGAGAAAGATGATAAAGAAAACAACTAAAAAGTACTTCCTGGTGCTATATCGCCGCCAAGATCTAGGGTATTCTGGAAACCTTCCAGGTATTGAAGTAAATGTCGTTCAGCATTTGCGTAAGAAGTAAATGTTGATGCGGGCTCATAAGCATCAGAATCGGTTTTGCTTTTGTAAAATGAACTGATTTTGAAAACGAAAACTTTGCCATCGTTAATCGGCGACATAATTCTAGCCTTTATAGCGTGACC
>NZ_JBFTRT010000272.1:0-6275 GCF_056399685.1 Pedobacter sp. 01N416 | reverse complement strand
CACTCCAATGAATCAGTTCGTTGCCATCATTTACCAAACCTGGGCGGTTAACTTCAACATAGGTATTAAAACGTTCGTCGATTAAAGGCGTAACTTTTCCGGTAGCAATATCAACCGTACCGATGTCGATACGTTTTAAATCGCGACTGGTGCGTGAAAAATAGAACCTGCTATCATTACCCAACCAAATAGACGGACGGAATTCGTTATCACGGTCTTTATTTAATGATGGTTTGCTCCAAACCGAAACACTTTGATCTTTAAATGCGGCAACACTCAGTTTTTTATAAGATTTTGCAGCAAAATCGAATAGCAAAACTTCATCCTGAGGGGCTTCAGCCTCTCCCGGCATTTGATATTTATAAGTTTCTAACGTCGGACGGCCAGGTGTAACACTATTAATTACCCAAAGATCTTTAACCTTACGCGAATCGGTTCTATCCAATACGAAATATTTCGAATTCGGCGACCAAAGCACATAAGCACCACGGCGTTTTTTATTATTTTTTTCGTTCTCTACATTGTTTTCACCATCGCCATCACTTCCGTACGAATAGAATTTAACACCGTCTTTAGTGAGCTGATGTTCTACAATTGTACTGTCATCTTCATTTTTGACTGCTTTTTTGTAGTTGTCTTTATCCATCCAATACAGGTTGTAATTACGGGAAAAGATAATAGCCGACGAATCGGGCGCTACCGATCCCCATGATGGTTTTGGCTTTGGCTTACTGAAATTTGGCACCTCAGTTAATTTCGCGCTGGCCAGTTCGTATTTGAAAGAAAATATTTTCTTCTGCATAGAATCTGCAGCTTTTTTATCTTTTCTGTCTTTTTTCAATTCATCGACCGTGCTTTTGATTTCGAAAGAAATACTTTTTTCATCGGCCGCAAATTTTAGGTTTTCCAGCGGTAAATGTTCGGCATCGAATGGATCGCGAACAATCAGGGTAATATCTGCTGCCAGTTTAGCATTGTCAAACATCACTTTTTTGCTTTTTGATGCAGGATCCACGAGGTACCAGAATTTTCCTTTCGGGCTTTCAAAAGTGTACCAAAAACGGTTGCTCAACTTTAGCCAATGCGGATCTACAGCGGTAGAATAAACCATTTTTTTCAACTTATTTGGCGAAAAACGCGATGCAAGTTGATAATTTGCTTTAGGTTGTGACTGAATATTTTCGGTTAGGGTAAATGTTTTGTTTTGTGCAGCTACAGTTAAGGATAAAAACTGCGCACACAGCAGGAGTTTATAAAGTTTATTCATCAAAATTTGTTTGAGCCGCTAAATTATTTAATTAAAGCATATTAAGCAGGCTTTAATGTGTAATAAAAGCGATAGTTAGCTCAATTTTATGCATCAGAAATTAATTATTAACACAATTTATTTTGATGGTTAAATAATTGACAGATTTTATAGTTTTGTAGCTATATATCCTCATAATGAAATACAGCTTTTTAACCCTAATAACAGCCGGAGTAATCTTGTTTGCCAGCTGTCAATCTAAATCTCAAACAGAAAACGCCACGGCTAAAGATTCTACTACGCAGACTTCTAAGACTGCTACAGGTGCGGGAACACCGGTTGACGTTTCGAAAATAAAGGTTGCCGATGCCAAAACCATTTTAGCCCGGAAACAGGTACCTATTTTATGCTATCACCAGGTAAGAAACTGGAAACCAACCGATGGAAAAGTAGGTAAAGATTATATTGTAGAAATCCAGAATTTTAAAGACCAGATGAAAATGCTGGCCGATAGTGGCTACCATACCATTTTACCCGATCAGCTTTATGCCTACCTGAACACTGGTGCTGCCCTACCGAGCAAACCCATTATGCTAACTTTCGATGATACTGACCTGGATCAGTTTACCATTGTACGCCCAACTTTAGATAAACTGGGTTATAAAGCCGTTTATTTCATCATGACCGTTTCGATCGGCAAAAAAGGCAAGTTTGTAGATTACATGAGCAAAGAGCAGATTAAACAACTTGCTGACGAAGGAAATGTGATCGGCAGCCACACTTACGATCATAAAAACTTTAAAAAATATGCAGGTAAAGATTGGGAAGAGCAATTAGATAAACCAACCAAAAAACTGGAAGAAATTACAGGTAAAAAGATGACAGAATTTGCCTATCCTTTCGGCTTATGGAATGCAGAAGGCATTCCTGAGCTTAAAAAACGTGGCTTTAGAATGGCTTATCAATTATCAACCAAACGCGATGAAAAAGACCCATTGTTTACGATCCGCAGGATTATTGCCAGCGGTTACTGGTCGCCTAAAACATTAAGCAACAGCATTAAAAACAGCTTTTAAATAAGACCATTGCTTCATGAAAAGTTTTCTACTCTACGGTGTGGTTTCTACACTACTTTTAACCTCGTGCCTGTCTTCCAAGGCTTCAAAAGAAAAAGCGGCTGTTGCAAACACTACTGAAACGGTTAAAACAGATTCGGCAAATACGAAACCTGCCGATAATAAAACCATTCTGACACGCAGAGAGGTGCCTGTTCTGTGTTACCACCAGATTAGAAACAACATTGCCAGCGATAGCAAAAGAGCTCACGACGACATTATTGCCCCTGATAAATTTAAAGGCCACATGAAAATGCTGGCCGATAGCGGTTACCATTCTATTTTACCCGATCAGTTGTACAACTATCTGGTTTACGGTGCTAAATTGCCTGAGAAGCCTATTATGATTACTTTCGACGATACGGATGAAGATCAGTTTACCATTGGGAATACAACACTGAAAAAATACGGCTTTAAAGGCGTTTATTTTATTATGACGGTATCCATCGGCAGAAAAGGGCGGATCAACTACATGACTAAAGAACAGATTAAACAGTTATCTGACGAGGGAAATACAATTGCCAGCCATACCTACGATCATAAAAACTTTGCACAGTTTACCGACGAGGACTGGACAACCCAAATTGATGCACCAACTAAAAAACTGGAAGAGATTACAGGTAAAAAAGTAGCATATTTCGCCTATCCCTACGGTGTTTTTAAAGCTTCAACTTTACACAAGCTGAAAGAACATGGCTTTAAAGCGGCATTTATACTTTCAACAACACGGGATGAAAACTATCCACTTTACACCATTAGGCGAATAATTGATCCTGGAAGATACACTGCAAAAAATTTATATTACAGCATCAACAAGAGTTTTAATAAAACAAAATCATAGCAAAGAGGTTTAAAACATAATGTGTTTAAACTTTTCACCATTAAACTTTATACCCTCCCTATGAAATATTATTTGCATTGTTTCCTTTTCGGATTACTCATTATATCTGCCTGTAACAACCCTAAAAATGGAGGCAATACCGCTGAAACAACAAATGATAGTACGGCGAATGCAAAGGCCGAACTTGCAGAAAGTTTTTACAAGAGGTTGGAAGGTACCATTGCAGGGAAAAAAGTAGTGATGCATCTGCAAAAGGTTGATGATGATGTAAGTGGTACCTATTACTATGACGGCTCGTGGCTTAACCTATCAACCGATACTTTAATCGGGAAAGATAGCATTATTCTCACTGAATACAGTTTTTATGAATCATACTTTACTCAGGATTTTAAATCGCCCCATTTAGCCTTAAAATGGAATGGAGATGGTTTTAGTGGCAATTGGGAAAGTGGTGATAAGATCAAAAAATACCCGATAGCTTTAACCGAAAAATACCCTGAGGGCAGTTATCCATTCAGTGCAGGCATTTATAAAGATTCGGTTAAGGCATTTGCCAATCAGCCAAAATCGCCTGCAGCTGAAATTAGCTTTGAATACCTGGAAAGTAAAAACAAGGATGAATATGGCAACTGGCTAAATGTGGAACTTAAAAAAATAGCTGGCATAAAATCTACTGTCGACCGCTCAATCGGTTTCAAAAATATTGCTGCTGCCTATTTCAAAAACTATAAAACGCAAGTTACAGAGCAATCGAAAAATAGCCGTGGCGACGATTTCCAGGCGTGGATGAATTATACCAACAACAGTCAGCAATCGGTTAATTATAACGATAATGGTTATGTAGTGATCGATTTCCTTGCTGATGCTTACACCGGTGGTGCACATGGCAATTACAGCAGCGTAATGTTTTGTTTAGATGTGAAAAACAAAAAACAAATGGTGCTTAACGATATCATCAAAATAGATTCGAATACCTTACAAAGTATTTTAGAACGTAATCTTCGTAAAGAATATAATGTTAAAGCTAAAGATGCACTAAGCACTGTTCTTTTTGATGACTTTATAAAACCGAACAAAAATTTTTATTTTAATGCGAATGGAATTGCTTTTATGTACAACCCATATGAAGTGGCGAGTTATGCACAAGGACAAATTGTAATATTTATTCCTTATTCTGATTTAAAGACTTATTTGGTGCCGGCTTTTGCACAGAGGATGGGAATTAAATAAATTACAGTTGATTATTGCTTAATACGTTAAATGTTAGAACCGGTTAATTGAAAACTTATCATCTGCGTTTATCATCTTAAATCAGCGGGAATAACTATGGATAAATTGTCCCCGCAGATTACACAGATTACGCAGACTTTTAACTCAACTACCTAGTGCAAATTGTAAACTGCCAACTGAAAACTTTACAGGATCTCTTTTACGATATAATCTTTACCATTAAACTTAAAGCTTTCATTTATTGCTTTTCCAATCAAAAACCTTCCGATTGGCGAAGCCTGCGATACTGCAAAGAATTTTTGTCCATCGGTATTAAGTTCACCAGCACTGATGCTAATATAAAAATTACCTTCTGAGGTTAAAACCAAACTTCCGTTTTTAACCAGGCGATCTGATTCTACATTTTCGATCTGTTGTAATGCAATTTTCTGTTGTCCGGCTTCGTACAGTAATTTACTGTTGCGGTCCATCTCCTGCTGCATCATTTCGCGCGTAGTTTCGTATTTATCGCCTGCACTACTTTTTGTATCATCATTCGAAGCTTGCCTGGCCTGTTGCAGAGAATATTCAATATTTTCTATCCTATTTTGAATAAAAGTTAAGCAAAGCTGATAAAGTTTAGATTTTAATGCAGACATATAATAATGGGAAATGTAAACGGATGATATTAAAGGGTAGATAATCTATTTCCTTAAGGCAAAGGCCTGTTTTAAAATAGATTCAATTTTCTTTTTGGGGATATCTTCGAGGTGGTTGATCAATAAAATTTTCATTCTGGCTCTTTTCTCTTGCAACAAATCTTCGTGCTCAATTTTATTTCCATCAACTAAACCGATATAAGGCTGATGGAGCTTTTTGTGTGTCCAAAGATAGCAGAACATTTTTCCTTTATGGTAATAAAAAGGCATCCCATATTTCCAATGCTCTGTAATATCAGTATAGCCCATTAAAAGCGACCTTAAGTACTGAAGGCAACTTTTAATCGACTCATCTTTTTGTTCGAAATAATTATCAAGAGGATTTAACATAATATTAGATGCTGTATAGTCCATAGTCTTCAGTCCGTAGCCTGAAGTCGATTAACCGCATCTACCAATGAACCATTGACTAATGAACAAATGAACTACCCTTCGATCCACCTCACCTTTTCTTCCATCGAAGTTCGGTTAGGCGCCCAGGGTTTTTCGTTATGATAGCCCATGTAAAATAAGCCAATGCACTTTTCATTTTCACCCAGGCTTAAAAAATCACCTAAATTATCAATTAAAGGTGGGGAGCTCCAATAGACACCTACCTGCAGGCTTTCGGCAGTTAAGGCCATATTTTGAACAGCACAGGAAACGGCCGCCAGCTCTTCCCATTCGGGTATTTTACCACTCACCTGCATATTGATGGCAATGATGCAATCGGCCTGACCCGTTTTTTCGGCGAAGCTGTCGTATTTTTTCTGTAAAAACTGTTGCGGACTAACCAATTCCTTATATAATTTACCCAGTTCTTTACCAAGTTTTGTTAATCCCGCTTTTCTGATCACGACAAAACGCCAGGGCTGGGTTAATTTGTGTGTTGGTGCATAATTGGCAGTCTCTAAAATCTGGTTGATTACCTCAACCGGAATTTCTTTTTTTATATAGCTTGCAGGAAAAATACTGCGACGTTCTTTTATAACTTTTGAAACAATATCGTATGTTGTACTCATTTGGTAAAAATAGCTAAAAGCTGAAAGACTAAAGCTGAAAGAGAGAGAGAAATTCGACCTCTAATAAAAGATTTGACGCTATGCTAACTGAAAACTTCAAACTGTGAATTGCAAACTGTCAACTGCGAACTGATAACTGCTTCC
>NZ_JBFTRT010000271.1:0-6310 GCF_056399685.1 Pedobacter sp. 01N416 | reverse complement strand
GCCTGGGTACTGTTCAGGTCATTTACCATGCTAAAAAACATGTTTGGAATTAAATCCTCGCGGCCAAAGGTAAAACTTGCGGCCTGTAAATGTGTTTTTCCACTGTTTATGGTTTCGAAAGTCGCATTTACAAAATCCTTTGCCGCTGCAGGAACACTCGCTTTCGTGAAAGCCTCATTAAAACTTTTCCCGCTTTTTAGTTCCTGTAAAAAGATATTGATGGGTTTGGTGTTGGCACCGCATTGATCCATAGCATCTAAATATAACTCGAAGTGGCTTTTAATCGCTCCATTGGCATCCACATCCGATTCTTCACCGGCCACAATTTCATTGATCAATTGCCGGGTAACAGGATCGCCTACGGGGAACCATGGCAAAGTAGTACAGGTTAAATTAATTTGTAGGGCTTTAAGCAACGACATAAAATCCCAAACGGCGAAAATGTGGTGTTCCATAAAAATCCGGAGATCTTCTATTTCACTAATGGCCGAATAAACTTTGTGGTTAATGATTTCTTGCCTAAGCGGCTCTATTCTTTCCTGGATTTTTATAATGTTAGGATGCATGTATTTAATGAGTGAGTGTTTGAATGAGAGAATGTTTGTATGTGGGAGGTAATTCTCTCATTCTATAATTATCTATTTTGGTAAATTCTTTTCTAGCGCTCTGCTCGCTCTTTTAACTGCAAGTTCTTCATTCCACTGCATGTATTTTTCGCGGTAGTTTGCTTTCATAAAGTCGTCAAATTTACGCTGTAAAGTTAAGTGTAAAACAAAGTTGTAAGAATAGTAACCTTTGTAAAAACTAAAACTTTATAAACAGCTGACAATTAAATAAAAAACGTCCTTACTGTTAAGTAAGAACGTTAATATGAAAATCACACAGGAGGTGATGTAAGTTTTTAATAAGGATATCTTTTAAATATTATTTCGGCATTAAAACAGTATCGATTACATGGATCACGCCATTTTTTTGGTAAACATCTGCAATGGTTACAGTGCTCATTCCGCCTTTTTCATCTTTTAGCACTAATTTTTTACCTTCCATCCAGGCCCAAAGTTTACCACCTTGTACTGTGGTAAGTTCAGCTTTGCCGCCACCAGCTTTAATTGCTTTTGCAATTGCTTTGCTATCCATTTTACCGGCAACAACATGATAAGTTAAAATAGTAGTAAGCGTTGCTTTATTTTCTGGTTTAACCAGATTGTCAACAGTTCCGGCAGGAAGTTTATCAAATGCAGCATTTGTTGGTGCAAAAACAGTGAAAGGGCCAGCACTTTTTAAAGTTTCAACCAAACCTGCGGCTTTTACTGCTGCAACCAGTGTAGTGTGGTCTTTTGAATTTACAGCATTATCTACAATATCCTTAGTCGAATACATGGCTGCGCCACCAACCATTGGATTTTTTTGAGCGTAAACTTGAGTAGTGAATGCCATGGTAATTACGGCAAATGCGGTTAAGATTAAATTTTTCATTATTTCTAATTTTTAAGTTTCTGTTATTTGATTCCATTTACGATAGCTTACAGATACTTGGTTTTTAGAAATAAAAAATAATTTTTAATGTGTTGATTGTTAATGATTTAAATTTTTATTTTTTTTAATTTGTAAAGGTGCGGTGGTGGTTCTTCGGGTGGGCTAGCCCCGTTTTTCGCTAAATCTTTTGGCTGTTCTTCGACTCCGCTCAGAATGAGCGCCAAAAGGATATCGCTTCAACCAGGTTTAGATCAATTGGGCTCGCCCCTAAATCGCATCCTTTTAAACTTGGTGGATCACGCTTAACGCCAACCTCAAAACGCAGTGCTAGTTCACTTTCGCCGTTCTTACCTTTTTAGAAAAAAGCTTAGGGAAAAAGCGTTTCAATAATACTGCTCTGGTTTCTTTTCCGCCAATATAAACCTCTTCCTTTTTATTTTTAACAGCTTGTACAATTTGTTTTGCACATTCGGCAGGTGTCATGGCATTTTCATGTGCATCGCCCATCTTATTAAGTGGGTTACCATCTCCCGTAAGTGCGTTGTAGGTAACATTTGTTTTGATAAAACCTGGACAGATGATGGTAATATCGATGTTTTTATCGTAAACTTCCGATCGGAGCGAATCGAAATAACCATGCAGCGCATGTTTTGAGGCCGCATAAGTAGAGCGGAATTTCGTGCCGAATTTTCCAACAAGGCTACTAATTACAACTATCTGTCCACCACCGTTAGCGATCATCAAAGGTAAAACTGCTTTGCTCAGTACAACTGTTCCCCAGAAATTGGTGTCCATAATCTGTTGTTCTGTTTGCAGGTTGGTTTCGAGCGCTAAACTCCGCTGACTTACGCCGCCGCTATTGATCAGTAAATCTATTTTTCCAAAAATACGGATGGCATCGGCAGCTTTGTTTTCAAGTGTAGCTGTTTCGCTCAAATCGAATGGTAAAACATGTACATTAAAAGAATTTTGGCAGTTTCCTTTTACACGGAATAGTTCGTCACGATTTCTTCCTGAGATGATCAGTTTATTGCCAGCTTTAAAATATTCATATACCAAGGCCTCTCCAATACCTGATGATGCACCTGTAATCCATACAATTTTTGACATATATTTTAATTAATTATTGAATGACTGAGTTTTGAATGAGTGAATGTTGTTTAACCGGCTAAATCAGTCAGCTCTAATTCAATCCTTCTCAATTCACTCATTCATCTCCTACAATAAACAATTCCGAAGCAATATGATCGGCAAATAATTTTCCGTTTTGACTTAAACAAATTTTATCCCCATCAATGATCAGCCAGTCTTTATCCTCGAAATTTTTTAGGTTGTGTTTTGTTTCCGCTAAAAAATCTTTCCCGAAATCGGTATTTATTTTTTGTAAATCAGTTCCCCACATCGTTCTTAACGAAGTCATGATGTACTCGTTAAATCTGTCGTTTAAACTCAGTTCTTCAACAATTTCAGGAAGCTTGTTATGGCCTAACGTTTCCATATACAACGCGTTATTGGCAGGGTTCATATAGCGGTTTTGGCCATTAAAACCGTGTGCCGATGGGCCAATGCCAATATAATCTATTCCCTTCCAGTAATTGGTGTTATGCACTGCATAATGATCGGGTTTAGCAAAATTCGAAATTTCATAGTGTTCAAAACCTGCATCAACAAGTTTATCCATCAAAATTACAAACTGAGCGGCGCTTTGGTTATCGTTTACGGGAGTTTGTTTTTTATTTTTGATGGCGTGGGCTAAAGCTGTCCGAGGTTCTACCGTTAGCGCGTATCCCGAAATATGCGGAACCTCCAGCTCAATTGCTTTTTGGATATTACTTAACCATTTTTGATCGGTGAGTAAAGGATAGCCATAAATTAAATCGAGGGTTAGGTTTTCAAAACCAGCATCCTGACTTCTTCTGATACAATCTTCCGCTTCTTGGGCCCGGTGCGCGCGGTTCATCCAGGTCAGATCTTCATCATAAAAAGACTGTATGCCCACACTAAAGCGGTTAACGGGCAATTGTTTCAGTTCTTTTAATTTCTGGGCGGTTAAATCATCTGGATTGGTTTCGATGGTAATTTCAGCATTTGCATCAACAGAAAAAGTGTGGTCRATGGCATCGAAAATCTTTTGTAAAGCTGCCTGCGATAAAATAGAGGGTGTTCCGCCGCCAAAATAAATGCTTCCAACCTGTCCGCCAATCCGATCTTTTTTCATTTTGATCTCTTTGCAGATCGCATCAACCATTTCATCAGCATATTTTAAAGAAGTGCTGAAATGAAAATCGCAATAGTGACAGGCCTTTTTACAGAAAGGGATATGAATATAGATACCGGACATTGATGCAAAGATAGCGAAGTTAGGTTTTCTTTATTGTCATAATATTTAGTTAGGTAGTTTGAACGGTCGCATAAATTTTAGAATAACAAGAAAGTAAAGCTATATATTTACTTTTTATTGCTTTTGTAAAGTAATAGCTTTACCTGCGTTACTAGTTAAATGAATGAAACTACTTTCGCATTTCTTTGCTACTGTAGTTTTTTAAGTGTCTTTTCCCATCTTTATCTCCATCCCAAACGTTTGTGACCGCTGAAATTTTATGTGGAAGTTCTTTCTGTTTAATAATCTGGATTTTTGCGATCCTTCTAAAAGTTTTGTTCCATCGCCTTTTATCTAGCTTTTCTGAAGTCGCAGTTGTTATTCCGAATATTGGCGTTTTCTTTTTTGAATTGGACATTGTTTAATGCGTGCTATTTTTGCATTATTGCTAAAGTTATTAATTAATCCATTTATTTTCTTTAGGTAAACCATGATTATTCGACTACTTTTGCATCCTTAAGTTTTGATTTACAGCATGCCGAAATTTATTTTCTTTTTGTTCGCGTTTGTGTGGTCTGCTAATCTTGTAGCAGCACAAGAAATTCCTGTTCAAACAGATAGCGTAGCTGTAAATCAATATCAATATCGAAGATACCGGCCCGATTCGGCAACACTCGCCAGACAGAAATTTTCGACCGATTCGCTTGTTCACCATACCTGGGTGCTTCCTGATAGTTTAGTTAACAAGGGGGCTCTGCTTGATACCATCGAAAAGGAATATCTTTTTCCTAAACTCGATCTACTGGCCTGGCAAAAGAAATACCAGCACTTAAAGAAAAAGGCAAATCCCTATCAATTGGGCACAAAAATCCCAAAAGGCAACGTTGGTTTGCTTGGATTTATTTTTGGCATGCTTATCATCTTTGCCATTCTAAAAAATGCTTTTTCGAAACAATTATCGGCAATCGTTCAATCGTTTTTCAGCAACAGGATTTTGAATAATATTAACAAGGAAGATAACCTGTTTAGTTCGTGGCCATTTTTGTTGCTTTTTGTGCAGTTTGGTTTCGTTTTTGGAATGTTCTTTTTTCTGGTAGCGCAGTGGAATGATATGTATCAGGCAAAAGATGGGTTTAAGTTCTTTTTTAGTATATCGATTACTATAATTGTTTTTTATGCCCTCAAACTGGTTCTTTTACGCTTTTTGGGGTATCTGTTTAATGTACAGAAACCGGTGGGCGAATACATCTCAATTTTGTACCTCAGCTACTTCAATGCATCCCTACTATTTATTCCTTTAGTAGTTGCTTTCGCCTTATCGCCACTTAAATACGGCGGGGTGTATATCGTGTTGGCATTCTTACTGTTAGGCATTATTTTTGCTTTTCAGCTATTGCGGGCAGGTATAACGATACTTTCTAATAATAAGTTTTCTAGAATGCATTTATTTTTGTACTTTTGCGCCCTCGAAATATGTCCTATCCTAATACTAATTAAAACGATAGGACTGTAGCAGGAAAAAGGAAAATGCAAGAAAAGAACGACTCTAGAATCCGCAAAGTAAAAAGTATTTTGGTTACTTTACCAAAACCTGAAACAGAAAAATCTCCTTACTACGATTTGGCCAAAAAACACAACTTAAAAGTTGATTTTAGGTCCTTTATTCATGTTGAAGGTGTGCCCGCAAGAGACTTTAGAAAGGATAAGATTAACCTGGCCGATTTTACGGCAGTAATTTTTACCAGCCGTAATGCAGCAGATCATTTTTTTAGAATTTGTGAAGAAATGCGTTATGAAGTGCCGGCAGAACTGAAGTATTTTTGTCTGTCTGAGACTATTGCATTGTATCTGCAGAAGTATATCCAGTATAGGAAGCGTAAAATCTTTTTTGGTAAACAAACTGCAGCAGATTTAGCAGAGGTGCTAAAGAAGCATGCAAACGAGAAGTTTTTATATCCTTGCTCTGATATGGCTACCGAAGACACGATGAAGTTCTTGGAAAAAAGTGGGTATAATTTTACCCCTGCAGTTTTGTTTAGGACAGTAGTGAGCGATCTATCTGATTTAGCTGAAGTATTCTACGATGTTATTGCATTTTTTAGTCCGTCAAGTATCCAGTCGTTGTTTAAAAATTTCCCCGATTTTAAACAAAATAATACACGGATAGCTGCTTTTGGAACTAACACGAGTAAGGCTTGTACCGATATGGACCTGATAGTGGATATTGCTGCGCCAACCCCGGGTGTTCCGTCTATGACGATGGCTATTGAGAATTACATCAAAATATCTAATAAATAATACGATAAATAATTTATTTTAAGTCAATACAATAAATGCGTAACTTTACTGTTAGTAAGAGAGTTACGCATATTTTTGAACAAAATATAAGGCTGTTGGAGACGTGTTAATCTAACTTTAATTGTCTTTGAGTGATGATTTAACGTAAAATATTTGCTTTTGTTGATAATTTCAGTGATTTTTGATAAAATTGCTCCTAATCGTGCTGTGCACACT
>NZ_JBFTRT010000270.1:0-6336 GCF_056399685.1 Pedobacter sp. 01N416 | reverse complement strand
GTTAAGAGAGGAGAAATGTATGTCGAGAATTATAGGAGAGCGTCATAAAAGCTAAGAAAAACTCCCAAAAAAAGAGTTTTTCTTAAAATAAATTTGCAATTGTGGTAAACCTAGAATACGACCGAAGCAAAGCGGAGCGGAGAGATCTTTGAACTATGTTACTGAAAAGTTTAAAGATTTCTCCATTACGCTACCGATGAAAAATCGGTAAGCTTCAGTCGAAATGACGATATTATTTCTCTTAAATTCACCTGTCATTAATATTGATTTTTATACAATAAATTATCCCCTAGGATGACAAATCTATATTTATGATACAACCTCTTTGTTTTCAGCTTAAAAATTTAATATCACTCTTAACAGCTGAAATAGCAACAGAGATTAACGGTTCTTATTATTAATCAAATCAGTGGCTTTTCCGTTTTTGGCGTCAATGGGTTTACCATTCTGAAGGTAAATTAAGCCGTTTCTATATACAGCCAAACTAGATTTCCCTCCAGCTAAATAGTTGCCTGGAACAGGAATATCTCCTTCTTGTCCAAATTTCACCGGTTCTTTAAAGCGGTCGATAATCCATTCGTTTGTTGAAGGTCTGAAAACAGCCATCTCTGCCCTACCATCGCCGTCATAATCTGCAGGTACCGGAATATCGCCCGGTGTATGCTTAACCTGCAAAGGAATATTACCGAGACTGGTTTGCCATAAAGAGTTGTCTTTACGAAATATGCCTACATCCAATATCCCATCTCCATCATAATCTGCAGGAACAGGGACACCATTTTTATGTCCGAATTTCACACTATCCAGTCCATCAAAGTACCATGTTAATGTAGAAGGACGATAAACAGCAGCTTCTGCAAAACCATCTCCATCCCAATCTCCACACACGGGAATATCGCCTGCCTGGCCAAGTACAACATCTTTCCCACCCTGGATATAAAACTTTCCTTCGGATGGTCTGAAAACCGCAAGCTCCGTTTTACCATCTCCATTATAGTCGGCTGGAGCTGCAACATCGCCAGGTTTACCAAAGGCAATATCTGCCTCCCCCGATATTTTCCAGGTACCATTAGAAAAAAATGCGATTTCGCTAATGCCATCGTTGTTATAATCCTGATACCTGGCCACTGTGGTATGGTGGAACAAGGGAAGTGTGAATTTACTATCGGCATCGGCCTCTTCTTCACCTGTTACCGGAGAAAAAGTACGTACACTGATCAGGTCTTTCGATTTAGAAAATTTCATGAGCCGCATTAAACCGTGCCCCCCATCTGGCCTGCTCTGAAAATCTGATAACAATGATTTGATCACATTTCCCGCATAACCATCCTGACGGTAGCCTTCACCGTTATCGCCCACATGGCCTGATAAAGTTAAAAACACATTCGGGTAACTTTTTAAACGATCGAAAATCCGTTGCCCCTGTTTAGAAAACTTCGGAAAGCCCTTTTCGTTGGTACCGGTTTTCTTATTAAAATGAATAATAGAATGGCTCACTAAGATGGCCTTCCGATCGTTAAATTTTTCAAGTAGCGCACTTGCCCATTTGTTCAATCCTTCAATATCCTCATCATAAGAATCATATTCAAAAAATATAGCAATGAATTTATAACCGCCTGCTTCGAAAAGATCGAAATGGCTATCGTTATTATCACGATAATGCCCGCCGTACCATTTTTTATCTTTAAAATGATCCACGCCAAAATATTTATTGTACTGATCGGTTTTACCACTTAAGGGATATTGACTCTTGGTTTGATCGTGGTTGCCTACGGCCATACCATATGGAATACCCTGCGGATAACCAGGTTGTGGTTTTTCCAATTTATACATCGACCCGGCAGCATTTACCCATTGTTGTGGGAATTTTTCCCCATCATCAGAAATATCACCAAGATGGATTACGTATTTAATGTTTTCTTTTGCTGCATTTTTTGCAATCCACTCGGTCTGCTCCGAAAACATCTCCTTTTTCCCGCCATTCTTCTCTGAAGTATAATATTGGGTATCGGGTAGTACAACGATCGCAAATTCATCGTTTGCTAAACGTTCTTCCTGCAACGCAGGTATTAAGCTTGCACTTGTAGTTAATAACATTTGTGCACTTAAAAAAATGCAAAGGCTTTTCTTTAACAGTGCTTTATTTATGGTCATTTTTACTTAATTAAATTTTATTCTTCTTTTACTTGTCTTATACTTCAATCTTAAAAGTATCCTGGGTTTTGGATGATCTTAGGATTTAGTCCAACTTCGTTTTGTGGGATTGGAAATAATAAATGGTGATTATCGATTACGTAAGCATCTGAGGAAAGAAATGGAAGCTGCTGCCTTATTTTAACACCAAATGCATTAATAACATTAATTGCTTTTCCAGTTCTCAATAAATCTGTCCATCTGCTGTTTTCGAAAGCCAGTTCAACCCGGCGCTCATGTAGAATAATTGTTCTAAGCTCCGTTTGATCGGTACTTACAATATCCGTTAAACCAGCTCTTTTCCTCACCCTATTTAGTGGTGCTAAAGCAAGCGCCGATTTTCCTTGCTCGTTCAAAGCCTCGGCCAATAACAATAATGCATCAGAAAAACGGTATATCGGAAAGTCATCACTAGAACCCGTGGTTGCTGCAAGTGGCGAGTGCAGGTATTTTTTAATGTATGGCACACCAATCTTGCCTGCAGCAGGAGTATAATTGACAATACTTTTAACTGCCGAATAAACAAAATAACTGCTGGCATCGTAAGTACCTTCGGCAATACCAATAGCGGCATCAAGACGTTTATCATTGGCTTCAAAATCAGCAATCAGATCGCTGCTTGGGGTATTCCACCCTCCTGTACCTGTATTATCGATCGCAATACCGGTGAGCAATCTGGTATCCTTACTTCTGGGCAGAAAGTGGAATGACAGTGCATTAGGCGTAGAACCTGTAATGGTACCGCCTAAAAACTGGATTTCGAAAATCGATTCCTTTCCATTTTTATTGGCAGGTAAAAAGGTATCTGCATAATTCGCATTGAGGTCGTAACCCATGGTTAACAGACTATTCAATTGAGTTTCGGCCTCTGCCCATTTTTTTTGAACAGCATAAACATTAGCCAATAACATCGTGGCCGAACCTTTTGTTGCTTCGCCAGTTTGCGGGAATTTAGTTGGTGCTGAAAGCTCATTGATAGCATCTTTAGCATCAGCAACAATCTGGGCATAAACTTCAGCTTCGGTAGCTCTAGGTTTAAATGCATCTTCTGCTGTTTTAACTTCGGCTATCGACAATGGTACCCCGCCATATAGGCGAACCAGCTTGAAATAATTAAGCGCCCTTAAAAACTTCGCCTGTCCATCCAAATTGGCTTTTACGGCATCGCCAAGATCGGAAGTTTTCAATCTTTCGATAATGATATTACAACGTGAAATACCTGTATAACTGTGTTGCCAGGTTGCCGAAACATAAGCATTGGTAGAGGTATTGGTAAAATCAGAAATATTCTCACGCTCTACATAGGCCGTTCCCCTATTTCCAGGAATAGGCTGGTACACCGTATTATCTGAATGCATTTCGGAGGTAAAATAGTCGTTTATTAAAACATCCCTTAGAGGTGCATAAGCAGCTACCACAGCAGAACGGAATTGCTGTTCGGTTTTATAGAATACCCCATCAGTATAAGAATCTTCGGGATTAAGTGCAATAAAATCCTTTTTACATGAACTGACTCCAATGGTTAACAGTATAATGGCTATATATATCTTTTTCATTTTTTTAGCTTTAATGGTTATCTGAATGTGGTTGAGATCCCTAGAGAAAAGGTTCTTGGAATTGGATAGGCATTTTCATCTACCCCAACACCCAAAGTCGGGTCTGATCCGCCCACATTTGTTTCGGGGTTCATTCCCGAATAACCGGTGATAACGAAGGCCTGCTGAACGGAAGCAAAAACACGAAGGTTTTTCAGCATGAGGTTTTTTACAGGTATGGTATAACCCAGTGAAATATTTTTGGCAGCCAAATAAGATCCGTCTTCAATCCATTGTGTATTCACGTTACGGCCAATACCAGTAGTTCCAGATTTGGTTCTCGGGTAAATGCCTGATCCCGGGTTTTCTACCGATCGCCAACGGTCTGCTGCTGCTGCCAGCAAAATCCTCGAACCATCCATGTTGGTTTGATAGGCCCATTTGGCGGCATTTAAAATTTTACCCCCTACCGAAAAAGTCATATCAACAGTTAGATCGAAGTTTTTGTATTTAAAATTATTCACCATACCACCGGTAAAGGTTGGTGTTGGATCGCCAATAAAAGTACGGTCGTTCACATCGTCAATTACGCCATCGCCATTAATATCTTTAACCTTAATGGTGCCGATATCTGAATTGCCGTTAGGTTTTGCAGGGGTACTTAAATACTTAGCCGAATTAGCCAGATCTGCAGCATCTTTGTATAAACCTTCGAAAACAAATCCGTAAAACTCTCCTAAATGATGACCAACCTGCTGACGGAAATAATCTGAACTTACAGTAACATTTCTTCTGATAAAACCAGGATCAACCAAATTGGTAATCAGGTTACGGTCGAATGAAAGACTTAAGTTGGTATTCCATTTAAAGTTACCGACCAGGTTTTTTGAGCTGACCGAAAATTCATGTCCCCACATTTTAAGTTCGCCCACATTAAATATAATCTGAGAAAAGCCTGAAGAGGTTGGTATGGCACGTTGTTGAATCAATCCATCAGTTAACTTTCGGTAATAATCGTAGGTAAAATTAATCCTGTTGTTCAGAATACCTAACTCAAGGCCTAAATCAAGCTGTTTGTTACGCTCCCACCTCAACTCCTGGTTAGGCAAGCGATTAATGGTTTGGCCTTGTGTAATTACGTTATTGAAGTTGTAATAATAAGTACCTATGGTGGCCTGCGAATCGTAGTTACCTGCAAAAAAGTTATTTCCGGTAATGCCATAACTTGCACGAAGTTTTAAGAAATCGATACCTTTTACGTTTTTCATAAAGCCTTCATCCGTTACAATCCATCCGGCAGATACCGAAGGAAAACTTCCCCATTGTTTGTTAATGCCGAATTTAGATGAGCCATCACGCCTTACTGCGGCTGATAAAAGATACCTGCCTTTATAAGCGTAATTAATTCTCGCAATTGCAGAAAGTAAAGCATAAGAACCAGCACCACTACTACCGGTTACACTGGTAGCCGCACCTAAATACTCAATATCATCACTCGCAAAGCCAAGTCCGGTTAAGGTATTGCTGTAGGTACTAAATTGTTGCGCTGAGTATCCGACAAGTGCATCAATACTATGATCTTTTGCAAAGGTTTTGTTGTAGACAAGGTTTCCTTCTGCAGTCCACGAACCGTTATCAACCGACGAACTTGTTCCTGTGGTTTGTCCCTGTGTTCCTGTAACCAATCCAGCCTGGAAATATTTACGCATCTCGGCCCCTTTATCTACGCCCAGATTCGTTTTTACAGTAAGGCCTGGCAAAAATTCGTAATTCAGATAACCATTACCTAAAATGCGGGTAGTATTATAATCATCGTTGGTAAGCTCATAAGTAGCCAGTGGATTGATATAAGCAACCATCCCTGGAGAGGCCACATTTCTGATATAAGTACCATCCGGGTTATAGGGCGAAATTAACGGACTAGCTTCAAAAAAACGCTCAAAATAACCACCAACACCATCGCTACTTAACCTATTGTTATGGTCCATTCTATAACTCGGGGCCAGATTAAAACCAACTTTAAGTTTATTATTGGCTGAAGTAAAATCCTGATTGAATCTTAGGGAAAATAACTTGGTTCCGTTATTGATTACTACGCCCTGTTGTTCTTGATATCCGGCAATAACTGTTGACGAGGAATGTTCGCGTGCCGATTGAACCGTTAGATCGTAACTCTGGATAGGTGCCGAACGGGTTAAGAGATCGAACCAGTTGGTTCCTTCACCGTATTGTTCGGGATTATCATAAGCGGCATGGTAATCTGCAGCGATGGTATAACCTGGCTCATATTTTAACCCGTCTTCTCCACGCTCTTTCATAAATGTTGCAAATTCCCTTGCCGTCATCATTTTAGGCAATTTCCCGGTTGGAATCTTCTGGATACCGTAATAAGTAGAAAAATCTATCTTCGAATCGCCTGGTTTTGCGTGTTTGGTGGTAATCAGCACCACACCATTCGCTGCCCTCGATCCATAAAGTGCAGTTGCCGATGCATCTTTTAAAAAACTAAAGCTTTCAATTTCTGCTGGATTAATGTTATTGATACTTCCGGTTATAGGAGTACCATCGATTACGAATAAGGGTAGTACCATCGATTACGAATAAGGGT
>NZ_JBFTRT010000269.1:0-8945 GCF_056399685.1 Pedobacter sp. 01N416 | reverse complement strand
CGGATACCCAATGCACCATCAGCAATGCGCGGGTCTACTTTTTTACTAAAAAATTCGATATCAGCGATGAATTTTTTTAGGGTTTTTAAACCGAAAGAAACAGAATGGGCATCGTTTATTCCCAATAATTTATTAATTGCTGCTAAATGGTTGTTGCGGTAATTATCTACCATTTGTTGGATTATTGCCGGATCCATCGTATTTGGACGTCCGCGCCTTTCATTTGTTTTCATAAGATCGATTAGTTTTAGTAACAGATAACATACTAGTACCCCACATAAAAATACGATAGCATAGCTAGGTAGATGTTGCATTTCCATAATTTTTTGAGTTTTAATTAAAGTTAACTTTTATTCCCAAATGTGATAAAACTTTTATAGATAACAGATGGGGTTTTCCCCATATTTTATTGTTGTTTTTACCGCTTTTTATTTTGTTGCTTTCACCATTGATTTCTAGTGGTTTACCTAAGGTTTTTCTGCGCCAACTGTTTCAATTTTGGATTAGTGTTTAACAACAAAAAACACCAATGGGAATAAGCCGAAAATCCTGAATAGAGTAGGCAAAACTTAAAAAACTTAAACCATGTCAAAAACCTTGAAAAAAGAAGAAAAAGTAGAGTACACAGGAAGATACCTTGTACTATTACCAGAAGGATCCAACACCTCCGATTCTATTAACCAGATCAATTCTATTAGCGGACTGAACCTAAAAAGCTCTTTAGAATTTGAAAACGAGTTTTTCACAGATAAAGACCTCGCTAAAACTGATGGTATCATACTAGACAAGCTGGGAATTGCTATCGTAAACGAAAAACCGAAAATTGAAAATTCAATCAGCAGTTTAGGCGAAAGTGAAATGATTGTAGAAAAGGAAAGAGTAGTTTATGCCATTGGAATGCTGGATGAAAGTACTCAAAATTATGTAGAGGGTTACAGAGATGCGGTAAACCAAATGACCAATGTATTGGTTGGAACCGAAACAGAAGATTACAATTATGAAGAGCAAGAATCGGAAGTAGAATCTGTTGGTGCTACCTGGGGATTAAAAGCAACCAATGTTGTACCAACCAGCTTTTTAAGATACAACCCATACAATGGTGCAGGCATTAAAGTAGCCATATTGGATACAGGATTCGATTTCCATCATCCTGATTTTGCTGGCCGTCCTGTTGTTCATCAAAGTTTTATTAGCGGAGAAAGTACACAGGATGGACATGGCCACGGCACACACTGTACTGGTACCTCCTGTGGTCCTTCTAGTTCGCCATCGGCAACAGAAAGATACGGTATTGCTTATGCCGCCAGTATTTATATCGGAAAAGTTTTAAGCAATGGTGGTTCTGGTGGAGATGGAGGCATTCTTGCCGGCATTAACTGGGCAATTGCCAACCGTTGTGATGTGGTAAGCATGTCGTTAAGGGGCTTTGTAACCGGAGCAGGCTATTCTGCTGTTTTCGAAACCGCTGCTGCCCGCGCTTTAGCCCAAGGCACTTTAATTATTGCTGCTGCAGGAAACGATTCGGCAAGACCAGGCACTGTTAGACAGGTAATGCACCCTGCAAATTGCCCATCGATAATGGCTGTGGGTGCTGTAGATGTAAATATGAACGTAGCCGCTTTTTCTAACGGAGGCCTTTACCCAACTTATGGTGCTGTAGATATTGCTGCTCCAGGCGTTAACGTGTATTCTTCTACAAAACTGCCTACTAAGTATGCGAGCTGGAACGGAACCAGTATGGCTACCCCACATGTTGCAGGTATTGCCGCACTATGGGCACAGGCATCGGGCCTGAGAGGAATTAATTTGTGGAGAAAATTAACCTCAACTGCGAAAACGTTACCTTTACCTGGCAGAGATGTAGGTGCAGGATTGGTACAAGCGCCTACAAAAACAAGATTGATAAAATACCCAATTGATAGATTCCCGATTGATAAATTCCCAATTGATAAATTCCCAATTTTAGTTAATCCGAAATTCCCTATCGATCCAATTGGTCCAATTGAAAAAATTATAAGATGAAAAYAAAATGGTTAATATCTGTAAAGGATAACACAATGGATTTAGTAGTTAAAGAACTCAAGGAAATCGGTGTTAACGATATCGAGGCTTTAGATTCAATTGGTGTAATCGTAATTGTTCCGGGCAATCATAAAATTGCAGATATCAAAAAAATTGATGGCGTATTAAGTGTTGAAGAGGAAAGGGACATCAGCATTTAAGCCAACAAAAACCTAATCACCCTCTTAATTTTAAAAATCGGTGTGACATTTAGTTTGCACCGATTTTTTTTTGCACCCTATATCTAAACATTAATAGTTTCACATTTCTAGCCACCTAAACCTGATTAAAGCGAGCACGAGTGTAACGATTAAAGCGGAAAGCAGGAGCTCCGAAACCGACTAGCACGACTATTGCTTTCCTAATTATTTTGAACCATAAAAGAGATTTAAGGGCGTATAAGCTGACAGGTAAAACACCTTTCGTCTGTTTCCGACCACCTAAGACAGCTTATAACACCTAAGTTATGTGCAGAAATTCTAAAATCCGCAGTTCCTTTACCATTGAAAGAATACGGTTTTGTATTCCAGAGCAGCGAAATATATGATGGCTTAAGTGCCGTTTACGATTATGGCCAATTRGGTGCCGAGTTAAAAAACAACATTAAAACCTACTGGTGGAAAGCCATGGTACAAATGCATGAAAACATTGTTGGGATTGATTCTGCAATTTTTATGCACCCTAAGGTTTGGAAAGCCAGCGGACACGTTGATGGTTTTAACGACCCAATGATCGATAACAAGGATTCAAAAAAACGTTACCGAGCCGATCAGTTATTAGAGAATAAAATTGATGAGCTATATTCGGAACTGGCCAATTTCAGTGCAGAAAACAAAGCAAAATTTGAAGAATTTCAACAAGAAATATTGGGTTTAAGTGATGAAGGTCAGGCGAGCTGGGTACCAACGTTTAAAGATGAGGAAACGATTTTAGATCACAGTAAATATCCTTTTGTTGAGGAAGCGAGCTGGAGATTTGTTAAAAAGGGTTTAACGCTTGAAGTAGAAATGAACCTTGCGCTTAAATCTGAAAATTTAGCACAGCTAAAAGATTTAATTGTTGATTACAAAGTAATCTGCCCGATTTCTAAAACTTCTAACTGGACTGATGTGCGCCAGTTTAACCTGATGTTTAGCACACAATTTGGTGCAATGGCTGAAGGAAGCGATGAGGTTTATCTTCGTCCGGAAACAGCACAGGGTATTTTCGTAAACTTTTTAAATGTTCAAAAATCGGGAAGGATGAAAATTCCTTTCGGTATTGCGCAGATTGGTAAGGCTTTCAGAAATGAAGTAATTGCCCGCCAGTTTATTATGCGTATGCGCGAATTTGAGCAAATGGAAATGCAATTTTTTGTTCGCCCGGGTGAAGACAAAAAATGGTTCGAATACTGGAAAGAAGCACGCTTAAAATGGCACAAAGCTTTAGGTACTTCGCCCGAAAAATACCGTTACCATGACCACGTAAAATTAGCACACTATGCCAATGCGGCTACTGATATTGAATTCGAATTCCCATTCGGATTTAAAGAAGTTGAGGGGATCCATAGCCGTACCGATTTCGATTTAACGCAGCACCAGGAGTTTTCTGGCAAGAAAATGCAATATTTCGATAACGATTTAAATGAAGAAGGTAAACCTTATGGCAACTACGTTCCTTATGTTATCGAAACTTCTATCGGTTTAGACCGTATGTTCTTGTTAACCATGATTAATGCTTTTGAAGAGCAGGATTTAAGCACCGATGATAAACAGGATAGCCGTACGTTATTGCGTTTACATCCAGCCTTGGCGCCGTACAAAGTGGCTGTTTTCCCATTAACCAAAAAAGATGGTTTACCTGAAAAGGCCCGTGAGATTATGGATACTTTGAAATTTGATTTTAACTGTATTTATGAAGAGAAAGATGCTATCGGTAAACGTTACCGCCGTCAGGATGCTGTTGGTACACCTTTCTGTATTACGATTGATCACCAGAGTTTAGAAGATAACACCGTTACTATCCGCCACCGCGATAGTATGGCGCAAGAACGTGTAGCCATTGCCGATTTAGGAAACATAATAGGATCAGCAGTGAGTTGGAAAACTTTGTTGGCCTAATTTTAAATCTAACTTAGACACCTGATGGCGTCTAAGCTAGATTTATAATATTTGAGGGTATATCATAAGTTAATTTTCCCTTAATCTGTCACGTTGAGCCTGTCGAAACGCTTTACTACAAATCTAAGTAGGTCCTTCGACGGGCTCAGGATGACAATCCTATATTGGTGATACGCTTTCTTTTTGTGTACTAATAATGAATTTAGCCGAGCATTACCATAAACTTTATGCCGAATCAATCGCAGAGATATCTGCCGGAAATTATGAAACAGATCATTTAATCGATTCGGATACCGATCAGCGTTTTGGAATCACACTGGTAATCAGACCAGATGCTGCAACGAAAGGTAAAATCCAGCAGTTTTTAACTGAAGCAAAAGCAATTGAACCTGATCAATATTATTATCAGAATGCCGACATACACATTACCCTAATGTCTATCATTTCCTGTTATGAGGGCTTCGACTTAAAGCATATTCATGTTGAGGATTACATTCAACTCATCCAACAGGTTTTAGCCAGACATAAGCGTTTCAAGATTCAGTTTAAAGGACTTACGGCATCGGCATCCTGCATTTTAATTCAAGGTTTTTTAACCGATATCTTAAACGAAATCAGAGCTGGCTTTAAAAATTCAGATCTGCAACAGAGTATCGATAAACGTTATGCTATCCAAACTGCCCACGCTACCGTGATCCGTTTCAGATCGGAGTTAATCCATATAAACGCTTTGCTTAGTCTTATCGAAAAATACAGGGACTTTGATTTTGGCGCTTTTGAGGTGAAGCAGGTAGAATTGGTTTATAACGATTGGTACCAGCGGGAAAAATATGTTAAAAAATTGCATCAGTTTTCTTTATCTTAGCATATTAATTAATCCAACAAATTAACGCTCGTGAAATTACCTTTCAAATTATCGCTATTGGCACTAGTATGCCTTTTAATTACGTCATCTTGTAAAAAAGAAATCGATTACCATCAGGAATGGGCTTTATCTACAATGAGCGCAAAAGTTGATGGTGTTTTAGTGCAATGTACACTGGCTACTGCTCAGGTTTATGATGTAGGTGGAGAAATAAGTGTCCAAATCTCGGGTAACAAAGGAATTAATACCGGCTTTAGTTTACTGATCAGCAATTTTAAAGGTGTTGGCACCTATAATTTATCGGATAACAATATGGCGATTTACCTTTTGAGTACATCCGGATTACAAGATGCTTACATAGGCAATACATCAGGAACAATAAAGATAACCAGTTATTTAGCAGACAAATACATTAAGGGTACTTTTGCGTTTAAAGGAGAAAATCAATCTACTTCAACAAGCAAAACCATCAGCGAGGGGCAATTTATGATCAGCCTGGTTCCGGTTAAACTGCCCGAAACCAATAACAGTACTAATAATTTAAGTGCAAAGGTAGATGGCACCACAATTGGTTTTACCGGTGAAGCAATATCAATCAACACTCCAATTATTGGGAATTTACTTACCATTGTAACTATAAATGGTGATAAACGAATGATTCTTTCTGTAATAGATTATAAAGGCGTAGGCACATACGATCTCGTAACCGATGGAGTTGGATCTTACATGAAAGACCAAACACCTACAGGCTCATTTACTGCTACAAGCGGTACATTGGCGATTACAAGCGAAGCTGGTGGTAAATTAAAAGGAACATTTTCATTTAAAGCACCCAATGAAGATACGACTATTAATACATCAGTAACGGTTACAGACGGTACATTTGATCTACCCTTTAGCAAAAAATAAGAATTAACTTTTAAAATATAAAGCCGTTGATCTAAAAATCAGCGGTTTTTGCATTTAATAATCCTTTGGTCACAAATAACTTTCAGATTTCATATTCATTTTTCCGGATATTATATTTGTTTAAACAGCAATCGCTTTGATATGAAAATTCCACAGAAGTTTTTTGCCCGTCAACATGAAATCGCAGCCGATTTTTTGAAAGAGCTGGATAAACATTTAGACGATGTGGTATCGGGCAGGGTAACTGAGATGTTCGAAGTGAGGGATTTTGCCGAGCTTATTCATGTTCACCCCACACACTTAAGCAATACCATTAAATCGGCCACAGGCCACTCCCCCTGTTATTTCTTTGAAGAACGTTTAATGGAAATTTCAAAATCAATGTTACAGAATATAAGTATGCCTATTGCCGAAATTGCAAGAATATTAACCTACGATCCATCTAACTTTACCAAGTTTTTTAAACATTTCTCTGGCCAAACACCAAAACAGTACAGAGAAGCTTATTTCCAGTCTTTGACCGCAAATAAGGAAATTGTCACCATATAAAACTTAAACAGTCACCATTTTTACTTAAGCTGTCACCATTTTTATAGCTGTATTCCATCTAACTTTGTTTAACAAATTAAAAGAAAATGGAAACACAAAATAAAATAGCCCTGGTAACCGGTGGTAGCCGCGGATTAGGGAAAAATGCTGCTTTAAAAATTGCAGCAAAAGGAATTGGCGTAATTGTTACCTACCAATCTAAAAAAGAAGAAGCAGAAGCTACCGTTAACGAAATAAAACAGCTAGGGGTACAGGCCGCCGCGATACAGTTAAATGTAGCCGACACCAAAACTTTCGATGCTTTTTTTGTATCAGTTAAAGCTGTACTGAAATCTGTTTTTAATGCTGAAAAATTTGATTTTCTAATCAATAATGCAGGAATCGGCATTCATGCATCTTTTGCCGAAACTACCGAAGAACAATTTGATACTTTGATAAACATCCACTTTAAAGGAACTTTCTTTTTAACCCAAAAAGCTTTAACATTATTAAATGATGGCAGTGGGATTATTAATCTTTCTACTGGTTTGGCACGTTTTGCTACCCCTGGCTACGCAGCTTATGCATCGATGAAAGGTGCTGTGGAAACCTTAACAAGGTATGAGGCTAAAGAACTAGGTGTAAGAGGAATCAGAGTTAACGTTGTTGCTCCAGGTGCCATTGAAACTGATTTTGGAGGTGGTGTAGTGCGCGATAACGAGCAAATAAATGCAGGAATCGCCTCAAATACTGCCTTAGGCCGCGTAGGTTTGCCAGATGATATTGGTGGAGTGGTGGCCTTTTTATGTACTGAAGATGCGGGATGGATTAATGCGCAGCGAATTGAAGCATCAGGTGGTATGTTTTTGTAGTCTCAGCTTTAAGTTTGTAGCCACAACTTCTGTCTCAACACGAATTGTATCCTAAAGGAGATTTCACATCAGATGATGTCATGTTGAGCTTGTCGAAACACCTTAAAGAGTATTTTAAAAGGTCCTTCGACAAGCTCAGGATGACAAACCTATAATTATGATACAACCTCTTGAACATCTGCTTAAAACCCAACCGTTAATAAGCTGAGATTCCATACCAGTCATGTCGATCAACCCTTGTAATTTCGGAAGTACCAATCTGGTTCAGAAAACGTTTAGCACTAACCAGGGTTTTGCTTTCACGTTCATCAAAGTTAACTGCATCTGGTTTCAAACTGTTAATCCTAACCATTCCAGCTGATTGAATAAACTCGCCATCGCCCATATAAATAGCAGTATGTGTTATTCTTCCTCCGGATGTGCCTTTCAATTTTGCCGCGGCAAAAAACAATAGATCCCCTGCTTTTAAATTTTTAAGGCACTTAGTGAGGCTAATCGAATCTCCTTCTAAAACAGGTATATCTTCTCCAACCAAAGCTTGTTGCGAGGCGTCTCTCGGAATAATGATTCCATTCAGGAAATAGCTTGTTTTGGTAAAACCACTACAATCTACCCCTTTGATAGATGTGCCACCCCAAAGATAGGGCACGCCAATTAATGTTTTTGCAGTTGTTAAAATAGCTTCCGCATTTGGATTAGGTTTTTTCAGCCAATCTGAAAACAATTTGGCATCAGTTTTTTTAATGTAGCCCGTCCGTTTATCGGGAAAAACAACTTGATAATAAGCTTTTTCTTCGCCAGTTAATACTAAGATATTGCCATTTACTAAATCGGAAACCCGTGAGGAGTTCATATCTGCTTTGCTAAAAGCATGACCAAAGTCGGAAGTAAAAATAATCCGTTTTGATTTTTTCCACTCCTCAAAGGCCGTCTTATCCATAATACTTACAGCGGTAGCATCAGTCCATGAAAGGTAACCATCAGGTGTACGTACCAAATAATAACCGCCTTGTTTCTTTAATACTTGCACAGGTGTGCCCAAAATCATCTGCGTCATCATTTCTGCCGCATTTTGAGGGGCTGCTCTATTGTTACAGACCGAAAGATTGGCTAATCCATATTCCATCCCAGCTAAACTGTTTGAAGGAAGGAGTGTATTTATTTTAACGAAACCCTTAAAATCTTTACTTTGGTTATTTAGTGCCTCGAGCACTTGCGCCGAGGTACTTTCTGCAAAAACAGTATCTCCTTTAAATTGAATATTAAAATAAACAGACCGTTTATCTGGGGCAAATTCTTTCTTTATATGATTCGAAACTGTTCTAATTGCTGCCGTATCAACCTGCGCCTTTAAGGAAACCGCAAAATTTAATAAACAGCCTAATATTAATATTCCTTTCATCATCGTTTTCTAAAACTAAAATTACGCATATTCACTTTGCCTTATCAGGTAAAGGCTGTAACTAATTGCTTACGCGATATTATTTTAAAAAACGAGAAATAAAAAAAATTAAAAGACGTTATCCATGAAAATCATCCTATGTTTAAAATACTTGTACCTGCCCTTTTGCTCTTATTTTTTTCCAGCCAGGTTAATGCTCAAAAATGGAC
>NZ_JBFTRT010000268.1:0-19069 GCF_056399685.1 Pedobacter sp. 01N416 | reverse complement strand
GTTTCTTTAGTTCTGCCAAATCGAACCAGATCTGCGGGACTAAACTTATTTGAGCTTACCCAGATTTCTTTATCAACATAAAAATTAAAGATATTTTTAAAAATATCAGTACGCTGCTGCTCATCAAATCTATCAGTTTCAAATTTGATGATCACCTCACGATCTTCTTGAAGAATCATATCTACCAACTGGGTAACCGTCGTTCCTTTATCAATGCTGATCAAAAAAGAAAGGGTATTGGTCCAAGTCGGCTTAACTCTTTTTGACCCTGCTGACTCGATAAATAAAAGCTTCTGTAATTTACCGAATGTTTGTCTGGCAAGAACCCTTGAAGCTAGGTATTCCTGAATATTGTTATGTTCAAAGCTCCAGTTATCTTTAGCCCGATCGTAGTTGAATGCCGGTAATGTTTTACATTGGAGATATTTCTCTTGATCCGGAAAAATACTGTGAAGATCCTCATCCGTCAGGTAGTTTTTCCCTGTCRTCTCCATCACAAATGCAATATTTTCAAGCATGGAAAATAACGTTACTTCATTTGTTTCACCCCCTTCGGTTTTCCGCAGAAAGCCTTTATCCTGATCGACTATACTTTTTTCCATGATCTTTCCTCTGCCACCGCTAAAATCCCCGTTTTCCAGATAATAAGCGATCAATACTTTCAGGAAAAATGGTTTTTGAATCAGATCCAGAAACTGGGCATCATAAATTTTAGCAATAAAGGTTTCTGCATCTATACCCTGAATTCTGGACAAAATAGACTCAACGATCTCGAGCGTCACTTCACTGATAAAGAAAGCTTTGAAACCGCCTAAGGTCCCCAGATTGTCATTAGAGGGGTTTTCATAAAAATTAGTCCGACAGGAAACAACAGCTGTAATCTGATAATTTGTTTCAAAAAAATCCTTAATCGCCCGAACTGCCTGTCCAAAGAATTCCGGTTGTACCTCATCGAGTCCATCCAAAAATATGACGAGAGCTGCAGGATCGGTCTGATCCCATCCCCGGGGAAGGAAGTCTTCGAGATTTTGTTCCTGGAACATATTCAGCTTTACCAGGATAGGGGTCATTGGGTGATCAATATGTTTTAGTTTTAAAGCCAAACGAATCAACTCAATGGATTTGCCCGAACCTGCTCCGCCCAGAAGTACGATCTTTTTTTGTGTTTTGATGAGATCTTCTAGATAAACCCTACCAGCTTCCTGTGCAAAAAAAGAAGCAAAATCGCCGTCTTCTGCCGCGGCATAAGTGATGTGCCGCGAAATATACGTTTCTGGAAGATTTATCCCTGGAAACTCAAAATCCTGTTTTCCTTCTGGATATATTTTTGGGGCATCTCTGTCCAACTCAAGAGTCATCTCGCCAGCTATTCCGGCATAATATTTTAACCGCGCAGCACCGGGTTGCTGTCCTTGGCGACCTTTGGTATTCACGATAACTTCATTAAAAACGCTGGTCATTTTCAAATCAGGGCTTTTGTTACTTTCCAGAAAAGCATTAAGACATTGTGCAAATGGGCTACCTTCACCTTTTATTCCATCACTGACTTTGGTGATTTCCCCAGAGGTCAATACCCATCTTGAGTTATCACTGGTCAAGGAAGTTCTCGCATCTATCTTTTCCTGGACACCATGCTCGAAAATAAACGTTCCTGAGTAACAGCAATCGGAGATCAGCAGCACGTGATCGGCGCTGATTGCCCTGATATAGTCGTTGACTGTAGAATTGGGAATATAGTTATATTTTTTTTCACCAGCATCGATCGGTACCCAGCAACCCAGCTTCGTGTTTTTATCTATCTCTCCATGCCCTGCAAAGTAGATAATGAGATTTTTGCATTCAGTTGTATTCGGACCAAGTTTCTCAAATTCTTCAAGAATATTTGCCCTTGTCGCTCTTTGGTCATCTAATAAAGGACAAAACAGCTCAAAATTATAGCGTTCCTCCATCACCTTTAAAAAACGGCATTCAAAATTGATTGATCAGAAAACAGATAGTTGTTAAAAATTAATAAATTAGCTCATCCTAAAACAACACGATTAAACGCTCACGATGAAAAAATGTGCAATACTTATTGGGGTAAACAATACCCATGRCCTTCCACCACTTTCTGCTGCACAGGATAATGCAAAGAAAATGAATGAATGGGCACTTAGTCAAGGCTTCATAACAAGTCTTTTTACTGACGAAAATGTACCCGTAAGGTATGATGAGATTTTAGAAGCAGTAGATAGCTATGTAAAAACCTATGAATATGAACAAATGGTTATTTATTTTTCAGGGCATGGCTACCTAGCTGGTCCCAGACAAGAGGTATGGACACTTTCAGACGCAAAGTCTAACCCAGGTCAGTGCATCGGTCTTTCTCAGAGTATAATGTATTCGAGATTCACCAAAATCAAAAATGTGGTATTTATTTCCGATGCATGCCGAACTGCCAATACCGCTATTAATTTTCTCGGAAACAATGGCCTTTCAATATTTAAAACAGATAATGAGGAAGCTTCATTGATGAAGGTTGACGAGTTTTATGCCAGTCTGCCAGGTAAACCTTCCCACGAGATTTTGACATCTTCTGGAACCTATGAAAGTATTTACACTGAATGCTTATTGGAAGGCTTAAATGGGGTAATTCCCGAGATAATCACGACCTTATCCACTGGCACTGAATATAGACACGTCGTCCTAGCATATGAGCTCAATGACTACCTAGAAAATGCGGTACCAAAAAAACTGATTGAGTTAGGCCTGTTTCAAGAACAACAACCCTTAGGAGAAATTACATCCAGAAATCCTATTTTTCTTTCAAAAATAACAGGCTACGCGCCGGAAAGAACTGCACATTCATATCCACCGGAAAAACCTGATGAAGATGGTTCGAACTTTGGTCTTCCAAAATCTTTTATAAACAAACCAGAGGTCCGGAAAGAAATTGATCGGAACATTACTGACATAATGGATTCTCTAAGCGAGTCTGATATCCTTCCTGGTATGGAAGCGAATACCGGCTTGAAAATCACGGGAGTCCTTCCAGAAAAAATTTGGACAGACGGACATGAACAAGAAATAGCAAAGCAGACCTCAAACTCTGGAATATTCTTTGAGTCATCTACCGATCGCTCATCTACAGTTCTCATTCAATTGGAGGATGGAACGGGCATCCCTTTTACATTAATTAAAGGTTACCATGCCAATGCTGTTTTTAGAGACAAACGCCTGATCAACATCAACTATATCCCCTCTCCGTTCAGTTACAAGCGTTTTGATTATGTGAGATTAGAGCAGGAAATCAAAAAGCAAAAAGCAGAGATCATTGCAGCTGCGCAATTCGGCGTCTTTTCGCCCAGCGAGAAGAAGCTCTCTATGTTTGCAGACTACATCAGAAGATATAAAGCTATAGATCCGACACTTGGACTTTTTGCAGCATATGCTTATGCCTTATCCGGAGATTTTAACGAAATAAGATCTGTATACGATCACATGGCGCGTGAAAAAGAGCCCGTGCTGTTTGATGTAGCACTATTAAACAAATTTACCGAACTAAATGGAAAGGATGTTGGTTTAAAACGCAAAAAAAGCAACAGCTCTTTTATGCCGCTATTAACACAGGGCTGGTCCTATATGAATCTGAGCAATGATGATAATCTTTTTGAACTATCCACCTCCCTGATTCCTGGCCTTTGGACTTCCTTCGATGAAAAAGGGGTTAAACTTTTAATTGCACTATTAAAACAAAAATTATGAGAATATTAATGATTCATGGTATAAACCAACAAAATAAGGATGCTGGGGAGATCAAGCAGGAATGGATTTCAGCGCTGAAAAATGGGTTTAAAAATGCCAGTCTGACATTCCCTGCGGACCTGGTCTTTGACTTTCCCTATTATGGAGATCTACTGATCTCTTTGCAGGAAGCATACGAAAAGGAAAAGAACGGAGGCAGCTACATCCTAAAATCTTCTTCCCCGGGGGATGATCCCATTGAGACTTTGCAGGAGAAAGTCCTTGAGGAAATACTTTCGGATATCGATCTTCAAGCTTTAAATATAACCCATGAACAGCCAGAAATAAGGGAGAAAGCATGGTACAACCATGCCCCCTGGCTAGCAATCGCTAGGAAACTAGATAATATTAGATATTTGGGGAATCTTTCTCTAGTAAAAACAACTACAGAGGTCGCAGCCTACTTAAGTGTTAAGTTGATCCGTAATAAGATCGATCAGGAGGTCAGTTCCGCTATTTCTCCCGATACCGATATGGTTATCGCCCATTCGCTTGGTGTTGCTTCTTATATTAATAAAATATATTTAGAGCAAAAGAAAAAGGCATCCAGTAAAAAAAATGCCTGACCAAAACGGCCAGGCACCCCAACAAACCACAAAACCAATCTATTTCGACTTCTTTTTATTTTCACTGACCTCAATACGGATCTGCTGTGCGAGCGCCTTAGCCTGCTGCATGGCAAGGCGGAGCCTGGTCCCAGCTGTCTTATTACCTTTACCAAAAAACTTCAGTGCGTCTTCCTCTGCTCCCAGAACAAGCGCCTTTAACGAATCAAATGTTTTCATATTAATAGTTTTATCGACTAAAAAATTAATGAATTAAAATTAACCCATGGTCATGCCGCCATGTTTATCCAAGCTTAGTTGACTACCCTTGGCCGATACTATAGTTACCCCATACTCGGCCTCAAATTCCGCTTGTTTTAACAATAACCAGCCTACGTCCTTGGAGATCGCGTCCATCTCAGCCACAACCACCATATCCAGCGTACCATAATCATGCTGCATCATATCCTCCAAAATCTTCCATGACATGCCCCTATCACCTTCCTCAGAAAGCCCAACCCTGAGTTCGATACCGTGCTCCTGGCAGAAATCATATATTCGCTGAGCCTGGCGGTCCAGGTCGCGCAGGTCCCCAAAGCGCACAATTCTGGCGTAACCAACAGCAACCAATTTTTTATTCTCCTCTTCCATAGCACTCCCACTACCTCCAAGCGGAATCAATAGCCTCCAATAAATAGCAAGACAGACCTAGTTCCCAATCCCCATTCCTGCTTCCTGCTGTTTATCTTTATTTTTCTCCTTCCCCTGTCCGGCATCCAGCACAGTGGCTAAGGCAGCTTTGGTCAAGAACTGCTCACGTTTTTCCATCGTGCCTTCAGGGGTATAAAAATTCACTTTACCATACCTTGGAACCGCTTCCAGCAAAAGTTTTACCGATTGCCCATCTTTCTCCACGCTCACTAATGGCGTCAACCCATTGCGCAGATCCGCTTCCAGTTTTTCGCGTTTCTCAGGAACAGACAACTCTTTGATCTTATAATTATCCAATACCTTAGGCAGATCAAAGCCGTACTGTGGATCATGGTATTGTTGCAGATTGAAATTACCGTTTGCCCCAGCCCCTTTATCCATATCAAACTTCACCCAGGCCGCATAAACCTCTCCCGAATTAAAATTCACCAAATCATCCCGGTATACCGCATAACCCTGGATCATCTGGGCGGACTGCTGAACCGTAAATCCCTTGCCCCGGTCAGGCCACATGGTCTGCATCGCTGGTTTTCCATAAAAAATCCCCCTGAAAGATTTGGCTACAAAATTTACCTTGCCCTCGTCCAAAGTTGCTACCGTCTGTTTATGGGCCGCGTCTTTTCCGATCGCCAGTTCTGCAGCACCTTCGCGTTTTTTGAAAGCCTCAACTGCATCGGTAACCAGATCAAACTGTTTAACAGCAATGGTCTGCTCCGATGCACCGAGCGCTTTCATTTCTTCCTTTCGGTCTTCTAAATTGTTTAAATTCATAGCTTTTGTTTTTAATAAAGTTTTAGGATTATTTAATTTATGGGCCGGCCCAACTTCCAATTTCTCCAGGACTTTAAGCCCGTTGATCATATCAGCAACCGGTATTGCCAGGTGCCAATTAAAGATCTGCTGGTGTTCCCGTTCAAAGAAAAAGGCAGAAGCTTCATCAGCAAAACAGTTCAGCTCAAACTCCGATGAGATCGGATTGTCACTGTCATAAACCACCCATTTACAGCCCAGCGCATGCTGTTCTTCGAGATATGCGCTCAGCTCAGCTGCCAGCCCTACCTTATCGATAAGTTCAACCATAAAATTTCTTTTTATCTGCTAAGCTCCAGCTGCGATTCCTTTGATTGCTCCAACGGCTTGACCGTACCTAGTTCAAACGAAGGCTGCAATTTCACTGGCACAAACATTTCTTTAAGCTGTTCAAAGCCAATTTCATTTTTAGCCGAATCAAAGAATTCCAGCCTGTTTTCAAACGGCCCGGCACGGATATAAAATTTATCTTTCCCCGGGACACTGATTTCCACCCTGTTCCCCTGTTCCAATCCACGCAATACCAAATCAGTACTGATCGCGTAACATTCAAGCGCAATGGCATGATTCAATAATTGTTTTTTGAGATCATAATCCTGCCCGATACTAGAAGAAAACAGTAATGGCGAGTGAGAAAAATCCTTAGCGGTATCATTCACCCTCACCCAGCTTTTCTCCCATTTACCATCCAACCCTTGATAGTTTTTCAGCACAGATCCACCACGCAACAGATTGATCGCTTCAGCCAGATCAACTCCAGTGCTCTTAGAAAAAAAACAGGACTTTTCAGTTCCATCCACCTGCAACAGCCTTGCATCAAACCCTTTAAAGTGGTAACTCCCTAGATCTTCCTTATCCAGCGAAACCTGAAGCGATAGTTTTTCGCCTGTGTTTAAACCCCGCACGACTTCCAAAACAACTCGCTGCCTTTCATAATCGAGCTGATCTTCAAGCTTCATACCCATCCCTCCTAATCCCAATGAAGAAAGCCGCCCTTTTAGCGCATACATATTTTCATCCCTAAGCCTGGAAAACCGTCGGAGGTGCATTGGTTTATCGATCAGCGCAGCCTTAAGCCCTACAAAAAAACGTAACACCCGATTTGGGTAAAGCTGCCTACTAAGTTTAGCCGTTACCGATTGGAGCACCTGGATATATAGCCGTTCCATTTCCGATGGCCTGACCGATACCCTAAAAAGTCCCTGAGATAAAAACTTATATTTCAATTGCCTCATCTTACGCTCATCCAGATTAGCACCCATAAGCCCAGAAAGTGATTTCTGCCGCTCCTCCCAGGCCAGGTACAGTTGTTCCGCTCTATTTATCCCCGGATCCATGAGCTAACGCAGTTTTAATTTATTGTCACGAAGCAGCACCGCCTGACCACCTTTTAACTTCACCTTAATTTTGCGCAGCTTTTTAGTCAGCATTGACTTCGCCGCATCGATCCCGGCCCCCGCAACCTGCGTGACCAAGGACTGATCAAACGTATTCAGCGCCACATCACCAATGGCATTCCCTGCCCCATCATTCACCGTTTCAGTCAATATCGCTTCCGGTGCATCCAGCCCCAGCATGCCATCATAACTGTACAGCGACAGATCAGAAGGGATAATCGCATTGCCCAAACGGATCTGCTTGATATCCAGCAGCAGGCGCTGGTTGGTAATCTTGCAGGCCCCAAAAAGTTCATGCCCTTTTGGGATCAATACCCCGTTCACCCGTAAAGTATCCAGCAATAAAAGCTTGATTGTTGCGCCCTGAACCACTTTTTTATCTGAAGCGATCACCGCAGGGATTGCTTTGAACAGGCTATCAGTATTGATTTTTTTCGCTCCAGCGATTTTTTGCTTTACCCGTTCAGGATGCTGGATATCGATAATGTTCTCCATCATCGCATTCAGCTGTTTCATCTCCGGATCTTCGCCAGCATTTTTGTTATCCTGCATCATCTTCATCAGTGCCTCGAGCCTATCCACATCGTTTTTCATGTTTCCATTAGCAGAACCGGCCACATCACCCGGACCATATCCAGCTCTAGTACCAGCAACGCTCCCAACACCACTGGCAGTTTCCGCCGGGCGGTCAATCTCACGTTTCAAGGCTTCGAGTTTCAGCGAGATCTCTCCGGTCTGCTCCTCCCGACTGTTTTTAAAACCTAGGTTTTCGCTCATGCGTGAAAGTGAAGCGGATCCCCTCGAAGCAGAATCCCGCTCCGCCTGCTCATAAAAAGCCATTTTATCTGCCGGTTGCTGTTTTTTGATTGCCGCGTCAGGCAGCGAAAAATCTACCTTTCCACGAACAGCAGTATCTTTGACCTCGCCCTTTCCACCGCCCAGCATAAAAAAACCGGTGGTCAATACAGCTGCTGCCAGCAACGGCAAAAAAATCAGCAACACTTTCTTTTTGTCTATTTTTTTCCTGTTTTCCATCTTGATTGTTTTTTATCGGTTAATAATTTTATGGCAAAAAGAGCAGCACCGCTGAAAGGATAAGGTACAGACAGTACATGCAGCCAAGCGCTATAAAGCAGACCAAGGATAGCCGGATTTTTGACTTAGAAATGCCTCTTGTTTTGCTGTTTAAATAGGTAGCCACTAAACGCTGGGCTTTAAGAATTTTCCTGGCCAATTGAAATGCCAGATCGTTTTTATTTATCCGTCCAACATCCCGCTTACCTAGAGGCAACGTTCCACCACCAATAGCACCATCACTTTTCGCTGCCCTATCCCTTAAAAAATAGTTCCAGATCCTCATGGTTCCTCCCCCTTTAACGGTTCAGCCCTGTTCTCCAGCAGCTCAAATTTCCTGATCAGAAAGCCATGGGGATTGTTATCCGTCTGGTTTTTAAGGTCATCTATCATCCCCTGACTCACCAATTTTCTAAAAACCGTCGAAGAAGACCGTACCAGTTTTTGTGTGGCAAAACACCTGAAAGGATAAGGAAACTGGTCCACATCCAATTGTATACTGTCTATGGTGATTTCCTGGGAGATATTGGCTGCAATCAGGTTATTGTAATAACCGTTTTCCTGAAAGTTATCATACTGCTTTTTGGCAGATTCATCGGCCAGGTATAACGCCCTGGTGACACTCGCCTTGATCGCTTTATCATCAGGGACCAAGGCAAAGAAATACTGGTGAAAGGTCCTGATATGGTCACGCAGTTCTACCGGTAGGTTGCTCTTACGGTCAGAAGCCAAAGCCGTTAACAGCTTACCATTATGTAATATGTATATCCGCTGATCCTTGAGGTTATAAAACCGGTAGTATTGATAAACCGCAAAACAGCTTATCCCAAAGCAGGCCAGTATCAGAAAAAAGCTGAACATGCGGATGTGCTTAAAAGCAGTATCGATATTCTTAAACTGGCTGAACATATGAATGAAATAATCGGTGAATACTTAATAATTAAATGATAGGCAGGGGCCAGCCCTGCGGCTACCTTCCTTCAATACGCTGTTGCTGGTGGGGATTGTCCGGGAAATAATCGCCCTGTGCACCGGAAGAAAAACTCTGCTTGATGTTGCGGTAACCATCGCCCAGCGCATCTGCCACCATCCCACCACCTGACTTTGCAGCCTGCGATCCAGAACGGGTAGTAGYAGACACGATCGAATTCACTTTTTGCAGGATCGTATTTCCCCCACCTGCATGCACCACATAATTGGCCACATTCGGTACACAGAAATAACCCACGATGCCGATGATCAAAAAAATCAGGTAAGCGGTATCTAAACTGGAAAAGAAAGTATTCCCCTGCTGTTCGATCTGCGCTAAATCCAGCTTTAGCATATTTTCCTGCACCTTTCCCAGGATACTCGAAAAGATATTACAGATGGGTAACCAGAGAAAAATATTCACATAACGCGCGATCCATACCGTCAAAGTATTCTGAAAACCGTCAAAGACCGCAAATCCAAACACCAGTGGTCCAAGGATGGCCAGTACGATCAGAAAAAAGGTACGCACGGTATTGATGCACAGCGCAGCCGCGGCATAAAGAATCTCCAGCACCTCACTCAGCCACTGCTTGATCGAATTTCTGAAATTATACGATGCCTTAGCAATATTGAACTCCAGCCCACGCGACAGTCCATCCAAAAAAGTTTCTTCTTCCCCGTTTGGATCCTTCGGATAAGCGTATTTATGCCATTTATCCATATCCCCGCTGCCATCTTCCCCGACATACATCTGCCAATAGCGGCTCTTTTTTATTGCGGCTTCCTTCATTTTAAGCAACCGCTCGATTGCTTTATTGCTGTTAGCAACCATGGCATTGGTAGCCGATACCGTTGGTTGTAATACCCCATTGATCATGCCCAGCACCGCCGGAAAAAGCATCACCGCCATGCCCAATGCAAATGGCCGCAACAACGGGTAAAAATCAATAGACTCCGCCGATGCCAGCTGCCGCCATACGCGTGAAGCGATATACCACAAAGCCCCAAAACCAGCGAGTCCCCTGCCGACATTGATCATGCCCGAACATAGCGGCAACATTTCACTATATACCCTGTCCAGCACAGGCTGCAGGCCGGAAATACTCTGTGCCATTCCCTGAGCCATCACATAAGAAGGCAGAAATATTACTGCTAAGAAGGCCACAGACAGATAAACCACTTTTTTCATAAACCCTTGATTTGTTGTTCTGATTATATTGATCTGGCTGATAGCGATGCTAAAAACCCATCCACCAACCAAGCTATCCCTTTAAACAGGCTTAATTCTTCCCCATAAGCACATTACTCAGCCCCTTTACATCCGCTCTTTCTTTGCTCCTTTGCAGATCCAGCATGGCCGCCTGATCATTAAATGCCCGCAAAAACATCAGCTTTTCTTCCGTATCCGCAAAGATCCGGTCAATCGCTGCCAACCTTTCCTGGTCACTCATGCGCAGATTCGACGAAGTAATCACTGTGAGCAGTTCATCCAGGTTATCCTTGCTCAGCTCAAAAAGCTGTCTGTACACCCCGGCCATATAAGCGATATCTTCTTCCGAAAAATTGCCCGAAGCGGAAAAACGCTTAAACGCGCGCTTATATCCGGAAACGATACGACCCTGATAAGTGATAATATCCGCCACTTTGTGATATCTTTTGATCTCCGGGCTCACCAGCATCATGCCGTCCAGAAAGACTTCATGCAAGGAAAAATTCCCTTCAGCGATATCCTTTACCGCCTTATAACCACTGGAAATCAGCAAATAGCCTTTCTTCATATCGGCTAAAATATTCTTCAACTGACTGAGCTTTTCGACATTTAAAAGCAACTGCTGTGCTTCAGTAGACTGGCCGTAACCAGGGGAAGAAAACACGGTCAAAAGGCAGCAAAGTACCACGGAAAAGCGCCTAAAAAGTCTTTTTAATACTGAGCCGAGCAATAACTCAGCGAAATACTCAAACTGATCCCTATTCAAAACCATAAGCCCTCCTCAAGTCTAAAATATCCAAATGATCCCCCTTAAACTCCCCAAACCATCTTGCGATACTGATCTGGTATGCCAGGATTTCTGCCACCTTCACATTTTTTCGAACCGCCGGGCTTACCGTTTTCAAGGAAGAAATAAATGCCTCATGCAGACTGAATTCTCCATTTGTGATATCACGCACGGTCTGCAGTCCCCCATCGACCAACTGGTAACCCTTCTTGGCATAACTTAAGGAAAGCTGTAAAGCAGCAATCTGTTCCAGCAGGTATTTTTTCTGCGTTTTCTTCTGGTTAAAAAATTCGCCAAAGGTCTGTGCATGAGCTGCGCCACCATAGCAGAACATCAAAACCAACAGACCAAGCACCGAAGCCCTCACTTTAAAAGCCGAACGCTTTACTAGACCAACCGCCAATACCGAAACGTTTCCGGCCTTAGCGCAACACTTAATTTTCGATTCCATAGATTTCTTTTAGTTTAGCGCTTTCCTCTATTGAAGAAGCACGTTGAATACTTAAGACCGCATTGCCCCGGTTAAAACTTTTCAGGTCGGTATAATTCGCATCCATCTTTTCAGATGCCTTTGAAATGATCTCCAGTCTTTCCGCATCACTCATTTGCGTTTTAAAGGAATTGACCACCAATAGCAGCTGATCAATATTTTTGATGCTTTCATCCAATATCCCCGAATACACCTTTTGCATATAATCCAGTTCCGAGGCTTCAAAATGTTTATCCTGCTTGAATAAGTTCCAGGCCCACTTGTATTCATCCACAATAGCAACCTGTTTCGCCGTCAGATCCTTCACTTTTTTATAATAGGCAATGGCTGATTTGATCTTCCAGAGTTCCTCGTAATATTCCCGGTAAAGCTCCTTCTGCCGTTGCGTCCAGTCTGCGATCTCTGTCAGCTTTAATTTGGATAGCTGGTTTTCCAAAACCTTCTGCGCATTCTGCAGCCAAATCGTCTCATTCTGCAATCGCTGGATCTTCAGGTCTACCGCCTTGATTACTTTTTTTACGCCCGCCTTGATCACTTCTACCACCGCGATCTGCGCATCTGCTCCTTTTGGTAGCCCCACGATCAAAGTCATCGTACTTACCGGCAGAATTACCATATATTGTTTCATCGTGCTCCGAATTTTAGTCCATAGTTTTCCCAGCCGGTCAGCAGACCGGCCCAATAGATTTTTCATACGTTAATTGATTTTTATCCCTTATACATGTAGCCAGGCAAATGACTTGCCTTCAGATTAATTTCCGACCAACTTTCGAAATTCCCGAGTTCCTAGCAGCAGCACTCCAGAATCGGGATAAAAGCTGATGATCTTGGAATTCCTGGGCACCTGGACCGACCCGCTTTCCTCATCCCAAATCCCCATCCATCGCTCAGTATCATGCTCCAAGCGGCCCAGCTTTCCATTCTCCRGCCGCCTAAAACCCGTCTTTCGAACTATAGAATAGGAACCCTTGACTTTGTTAAAATCCCCAATGATCAGTGTATCCCAAGATTCACTGTACTCTCCCTTGGCGTCATCCACATAGGTACCTGGGATAAAAGATTGCAGGTTCCCATTACTTTTGCAGGCAGTAAAACCCAGCACGCTGAGCAACAGAAAAAGAGTTTTTGTTTTCATGATTGATTTGTATTTGGTTAGCATTGTTTACGATTGGATTGGTTTATGAAGTGTATCTGTTAATTCCTTCTGCTTAGCCCTCATCTCAGCCGCCAGAACCGATATTCCTTTCTGGATGCTGCCATAACGCGCCGCGTATTCCTGCACCAATATCTTTTCCCGCTCTTCGGTGGTATAAGCCAAATACTCCTCTAAACTTACTTCTGTCCGGTAGACTTTACTCATCTGCCCACCCAGCGAGAAAAAGATTTCCTTGTATTTCAGTTTGGGATCGTTTGCTTTGTTCAGTGACAGCACCAACGCCTTTTCCTTATCCGTTAGCCCCAATAGCTCCTGGATCTGGTCAAACTTGTTCTGGTATTTACGCTGATCGAGCAAGATCTTACAATCCGCATTATTGATGATCGCCTGTTTCACAATTGGTGACGAGATCACGTCCTCAATCTCCTGGGTCACCACGATCGGTTCCCCAAAAAACTTACGCATCGTTTTAAATAAATAGCGGATGTATTCAGCCATACCCTCCTTCGCTATCGCTTTCCAGCATTCTTCGATCAGCACCACCTTTCGGATACCTTTCAGCTTTCGCATCTTGGAAATCACCATTTCCATAATGATCAGCGTCACTACCGGAAATAAAATCGGGTGATCTTTCACATTATCCAGTTCGAAAACAATAAACCTTTCAGATAACATATCCAGGTTTTCCGAGGCATTGAGCAGGTAATCAAACTCCCCGCCCCGGTAATAGGGATTGAGCACATAAAGGAAATTCCCGATATCAAAATCCTTCTCCTTTACTTTTCCATCAGATAATACCTGCATATATTCCGACATCAGAAACTCATAGAAGGAATTAAAGCAGGGAAAAATATCACTCCTAAGCTCCAGGTGCTCGTAATACAGTTTCAGGGCATTAGAAATCGCTACATATTCTGACCGTCTATAGGGTTCATCATCCTTTTTCCAAAGCGCCAAAAGCAAAGTTTTGATGCTTTCCTTTTTCTCGGTATCCATCTGATCCCCATCGGAGAGGTAAAATGGATTAAACTTGATCGGATCCTCCTCGCTATAGGTGAAATAATAGCCTCCCACCAGCTCGCAAAGCCCTTTATAACTGTGCCCGATATCCACCAAAATGCAGTGTGCTCCCTGCTCATAATAAGAGCGCATCATATGGTTCACTGCAAAAGATTTCCCGGATCCCGATGGCCCGATCAAAAGCTTTGCCCGGTTAGTAATCAGCCCCTTTTCCCAGGGTTCATCGCTGATATCCACGTGTACCGGTTTCCCTGTCAATCGGTCCCCTAATCTAATCCCGAATGGGCTTAAAGAACTCTGGTAAGCCGTTTCCAGGTTAAAAAAACAAGCCGCCTGCTCTAAAAAAGTATCAAAGGAGTCATTCATTGGAAAATCTGCCGCATTTCCCGGCAGGCCAGCCCACCAGATCTGCGCCTGTCCATCCGTTTCCCGTTTTGCTGAGGCATCCAGTCCCGCCATCGCCGAGCCCACCAGGTTTTTCAGATCCAACGACTTCGATCGGTCCGAAGACCAGGCCAGCACATTAAAGTGCGCTTTTACCGGCAAACGTTGTGATGCTACCGCCTCATTTAAAAAGTCATTTACCGCATCGCGGGACAATGCATTCTCCCTCGAATACGCCGACAGTGACTGCAAACGCAGTTTCTTTGCCTCCAACCTCTTCAGCACTTTATCCCTATCACCTATAAAAATATACTGGTTCAAAATATGGTTGCAGGAGAGCAGCGATCCCAGTGGACTGGCAAAACCGATACTGAACTTTGACCTGTCCGAACTGTATTTATCATAATTGATGCGTGGGCCGCACAGTGCAGGCAGTTCTTCCACATCGGAAAGCGTATAAAGCTCACAGCGTTTATCACCCACCCGTATTTCATCACGCAAATGGATATCTGAGATCAGCGGCATTTCCGCTTTGCCCAATAAAAAGCAGTAACGCTCGATCAAGCCTGGTTTATTTGCCGTTCCAGCAACCTCATCATCAGTCAAGCGCACCAGCGATACAAAACCACTATCAGACAAAATCCGGACAAACTGCCCCACATGATCCAAAAAAGAACTGAACACAGCAGGATCTATCGTCTGTTCCGGCACAATACGCCTGCGCAGGATATTGCTGTAAGCCGAATTTGAAAGTTTCCGTCCCATCGGCTTCGCGGTCAGCATCACATAACACTCATGTTCCAGAAATTCCCGCTCATTAAAAAAGCGTTCCGAGGCTCCCGATAAAAAGCTGTGCTCCACCGAAAAATCTGCCTTAAACTGACTTTCCAGGAACCAATCCTGTTTATGCAGCACCGTGCCAACAGGCAACACCCTGATCGCCTTTACCCAGGCCTGGTGATAACTTTCGTAATCCCTTTCCGAAAGCGTAAAAATTTCCGGCAAGTTTAACCTGAACACCACCGTCAGATCCCCCTGCATCGACTGGATGCAGTCATGCTCTACCTTATATATCGGAAATATATCAGCTGCCTCTATCATGACCGAACGTTTTTTAATCCTGTAAACAACCGTCTCGAGCGGAACACCAGATATTTAGGCAAGGCACGCTTGGCCAGATACTTCAGCAAGCCATGTTCCCCAAACTTTGCACTCATGCGGAACACCACTGCAAACAGGCCACCGCCAGACAGCGCAACCAATACCATCAAAACCACCAACGGCACACCCGACACATAACCCACCGCAAAACCGATCAACAGCAGCACCAAACCCAAAGCCAGATAAGCGATATACTGCGCCTTTAAGCCCTTGAACACAATCGGCCTTCCCACGCCTTTATTGATATGATATACTATAGCCATAACTAAATCCCGAAAAATGATTTTAAAACCGTAGCCACAATCACCAGAAACACGCAGCTACCAAACCAGGCAGAAGCCACCTTGGAAGTATCCGGCTCCCCAGCATTCCACTTGTTAAAAACCTTGACCGCACCTATAATACCCATCACTGCACCGATGGCATACATCAGGTCACAGCCGCTATCAAAATACCCCTTAACCTTATTTGTCGCTTCCTGAATCCCTGCATCGCCATCCTGCGCAAAAAGTGGGAATGTAGACCAAAACTGACACCAGCAAAAGATATATACTACCAATAAAAGTTTGGCAAAAAGCGTCCTAAAAGGACTATTGAATTGGTTTTTCATAAAAAACAGATGAAAATAAATTGATTGATGTTGAACTGGAAATAAATGACCGACCGATCAGAAACGATAAGTTAATACCAGAGATTCTCCAGCTCTTCCACAGAAAGGTGAAAAGCCGCATGCGAACTGATAAATTCATTGATTCGCCTGATCCTGGGATGCGAAGCCATGCCCGGATAATTCTCCTTCACCGCTTTCATCAGCTTCAGGAAATCCCTTTTTGATCCGTCTTCCTTTGCCAGCAACAAAAACACATTTTTGATTTCTTCCAACAGATCCGGCACCAGCCCCTGTTGATCCTCCACCTCACGCCCTTCGAGATCCACAAAACCGATCTCTTCCATTCCCACTGAGCTCATGCCTTCAGGTAATTTTGCTTTGCCCATCAGGTCATCCGCCAAAGGAATTCCTGCACTAACCGGACCGGTATGCTGCTGACCCTGGGGAGCATGCCCACCATCCTGCTTTCCAGCGTTCCTGAAATCCAATGGCCCACGCTTTCTTTTCAGATAAAAAAACAGCAAAACACCACCATACCAGACCAGTGCCAGAACCAATAACACCACCATAAACTGAAGCGTAGAAAAACCTTGCAACATAACCGCTCAACTTTTTCCCGGCACCCCATTGTACCGGGATTTGATAAAGCAAAGTTGCGCAAGCTCCAGATCCTCCTATCCAATATTGGATAGATTGGAATCTGAACCGCTCTTAAAACACCCGATAACCCATATTGCGCTATTACTAAAGACATCTACTAAAACCCATTCCTCCGCCTCGCCTTTTCCGGATCATAGGCATCATCCTCATCCATTTTCTTCAGCACCGCTAGTCTCATCATATCCAGAAATGCTGTCTTGCTCATCGTTTTCCTCGCCTTCAGGTCATCAAAGCCGCGTTTGGGCACCCGAAGGTTCACCCCAAAGAACGTACCCACCACCTTGAACAGCTCCACAATCCCGATACTGCCATTATTCACCTGACCTGTTAAATGGATGCCATGTACCAGCTCGATCAGGTGGATATCCTCCCCCGTCCATTTGAACTCCCGCTGCAGACCGCCCAAAGGGTCAACCACTGTCGAAGACAGAGGACCCCGCCCCGAAAGCGCATGCAACAGCGCCAGGATTTCATTACGCAAGCGCTCCTGTGCTAAAAATGAGCTGACCAGCTCAGCCATCGCAGTACCCAAAAACGGCTCATAACCCAATACAACCGGCTGAAGTACATTCCCTGGATCACGCCTGGTATAAAAAAGGTCATCCAGCATGCATCCATCCAATCTGAAATAATCATAATGCAGTTGTACATAGGTTGATATTTAGATAAATTCCCACCTTGCCCGTTAACTGGCAACAACTCTCACAGGCAGAAAAAGTAAATTCATCATGGACTAATGGTCTGTTCCAGATATAAGCAAAAACGCCCCACAGTGATCAGATCCTTTCTTACATGGTTTTCACTGCGTATATTTCAGAAGTCTTGCAAACTGGCAAGGTCCAGTCATATCCAGTTCAGCCCCTTCTGATACGTTATTCCACTTTCTTCACTGATACCATTTTTTGGTCAGATCATAAACAAAAGCATTAACATCACCCGAACAGCAATACCCGTACTAAACCGCTCAATAAGCCGTTATAAAAGAGTATCCGTCCCGACAGGACAATATTACCCCGTTTAAAAATAACAATGGTTGATCTGTGACACAATCGATCACCATGCCACAATTTAACGACTGCGAAGCCGACCTACTGGAAACATTAAGCTTCATCATCCCCCTTCCAACCCCCATGCAAAACCGGGTGAAAGAAGAAAGCCTAATTGAAACTTTCGAGCGCAAAAAATTACTTTTATCACCCGGCGAAACTGCACGCCGTATCTACTTCATACGCAGTGGATTCCTGCGCGCCTATTTCATTGACGACAGCGGAAACGAATGCACCACCTGGTTTACCGGCAAAGGCGATCTGATGATCTCTGTACATAGCTTTTTCACCCAGCAGCCTGCAAATGAGTACATAGAAGTGCTTCAGGACTGCACACTGCAGTCCCTTACCTGGCTCGAGCTGAATGCTTACTACGCTGACTTCAGCGAAGGCAACCTGTTGGGCAGGCTCATCACCCAGCGGTACTTTATCCTAAGCGAAGAAAGGGCAATACTGCTGCACACCCGAAGCCCCGAACAACGCTATGACCTGTTACTCCAAAACCATCCCGAAATCGAACAGCAGACTACCCAACAGAACATCGCCTCCTACCTCGGCATCAGCCGTGAAACACTGAGCAGAATCCGCAGAAAAAAAACCAGAATGTGTCACCAGACACAAAACCGCTAAAACACAACAGGCATTTTTTTATTTAAAAAAGATCTGCTAAAACTAAATTAATGGTTGCTTTATCATCACTTCAATTCTGGAGCGATCAGAAAATCGGCACCCACCTCATATTAATCCCTTGTTGTTCCGTCGTCAAATAAAACCAACCCTCAATCGGAACAACAGTTGATACGAAATAGATGACCACTAATAAGTTTCTTTCCTGATTTCTGTTTCAATTCACCCCTGATCCATTTAATTATCTTTTATGGTATACCMAGAACATATGAAATTATATGGCTAGTCTTCTCCAACTTGGACTGCTCATGAAATAACAAAGCCCGGCAATTTTTAAAACTGCCGGGCTTTGCTATGCAAGTTAAATGGCCTTAGCGGGACGCTAAAACTAGATGAGTTTTCTTTTATCTTTATTTGATGTTTTATAGGGCTCGTCCCCCTCATTTTTGCACCCAAATAGACTCATCAATAACAGCATTTATATTATTCTCATATTGTTGACAGCCCAAATTAAACAGAGCCGTAGATATCCTTCTAACTGATGCCCATAGCGTACTTATCTATTGCTTTAAATTAATTATGATTGGGGATGAACTGTTGAATCGTCTAATCAAACTTATCACAAC